>NZ_JBGBPT010000093.1:0-36055 GCF_041106355.1 Streptomyces sp. BF23-19
CCCGTCCCGCCCCGCGGCCGCCCCCGGCCGGCGCACCCCGCGCAGGAGCGCGGTGAGTGCGGCGGCCCGTACCGTACGGGCGGCCGTGCTCGCCGCCCCCATGAGGTCGGCCCGCGCCCCGTCGGCGAAGGCCTGCTCCAGCACGGTCTCCGCCGGGTACGGATCGGACGAAGTCCGTTCGGCGGCCGGGGTGTTCATGGGTAGGCTCCCATCGGAACGGGGGGCGGTGCGCGGGCGTGGTCCGGTACGAGTGCACCATCGCTCCGTCGCAGTCGTGTCGCACGGGAGGACGGGCCCACCGCATGGCGGGAACACGGAGCGCGGACGGCCGGGTGACGGCCGCCGCCACGGCGGATCTGCTGCGCCGGCTGCTGGCCGAGCGAACGGCCTACCGCACCCGCTGGGAGCAGCAGGAGCTGCGCCGCACACCGGGCCCGGTGAGCTCCTCGGCGGTGGCGCGGGTGCTGGCCCTGCACCTGTGGGACAGCGGTGAACGTCCGGACACGGAGCAGGATCTGGCGCGGCGTCTGAAGGATCGGGTGCACCGCGCGCTCGGCGGGGAGTTCCTGAGCCGGGAGACGTTGGAGTGGTTCGTCGCGGCCTTCGCGATGGACGGCGCCGACGCGATGGCGCTGCGCGCGCTGTGGTCGGGGACGGCGCAGGTGGTCCCGGCGGCGGATGCGGGCGGTCCGGTGGCGCACACCCTGCGGCTGCCGCAGTACCTTCCGGTCCGGCAGCGCCACCGCACCGTTTCGGTGTTCGAGCGGCATGTCATCGGCCGTGACGGCGCTCCGGAACGCCACCGCACCACGCGTGCGGTGATGGCGTGCGAGGACGGTGTCGGTTCTTTCCCTTGCCGGCTGCCGCCCGGCGCCGTCGACGTCACGGTGCTGCGTGGCGCCCGGGTGGGTGCCCGCCGGGAGTTCCCGGGCAGCACGCCGGTCGTGGAACTCGCCTTCCCGGCCCCACTGGCGGCCGGCCAGATCGCCTCGCTGGAGTACGAGGTCGTCTACGGCCCGTTCCGGGAGCGGGTGACCGAGTACCGGAGGGTCGCGCACGCCCGGGCCGACAACGTGGACCTGGTCGTCGAGTTCCCGCCGGCACCGCGCCCGGCCCGCGTCTGGTGGGCGACCTGGGACCACCACCGGGACGGCACGGTCCTCGGCGAGACGCCGGTCGCCCTCGCGCGGGACGGCTCGGTCCACCGGTTCGTCCCGGCGCTGGAACACGCGGCCGCCGGCTTCCGCTGGGCCTGGTGACCGAACACCGGGGTGGGCCGTTCCGGTGGTCCCGTACGCGGGTTCGCGGCCGGAGCGCGAGGGGTACGGCGGCCTTTCCGGGTGGGCAGACCATTCTGAGGGTGCCATGCGGCCCCGCCGCTCCCACCGCCCTCGATCCCGGCCCGCCGGGAAGCTACGGAGACCGATGTCCCCGACCGTCGCCCCCGAAGCCACTGCCGCGGCCCTGGTGCGCCGCCCCCAGCTGTGGTTGGTCCCCACGATCCTGACGGGACTGCTCGCCCTGCTGCTGTCGCTGCTCTACATGGGCGGCATCGTCAATCCCAACGCGGAACTGCGCGATCTGCCCATCGCCCTCGTCAACGAGGACACGGGCAAGCCGCCGCCGGGGCAGCGGCAGAACCTGGGTACGCAGATCACCGCCGCCATCGCCGCCGACCCCGCCGGCGGCAAGGCGGGCTGGCGTGAGCTGAGCCTGGCCCAGGCCCAGGACCAGCTCGACTCCGGCAAGGTCTACGGCGCGCTGGTGGTCCCGGCCGGTTTCACGGACTCGGTCACGGCGCTCCCCACGTCCGGGGCCACGAAGCAGCCGACCATCACGGTGCTCACCAACCCGGGCAAGGGCAGCCTCGGGTCCTCGCTGGCGAGTCAGATCACGACGCAGGCCGCCCACAGCGCGTCGCGCAAGATCGGCGAGCAGCTCACGGCGGCCGCCGGCGCCCAGGCGAGTCCCACGGCGAAGCTGCTGCTGGCCGACCCGGTGGACGTCGTCACGCGGGTGGGCCACCCGATCGGCACGGAGAGCGGCCTCGGTCTGACGGCCTTCTACTACACCCTGCTGCTGGTGCTGGCCGGGTTCATGGGCGGCAACGTCATCAGCAACGGCGTCGACACCGCTCTCGGCTACGCCGACAACGAGATCGGCCCCTGGCACACCCGCCGCCCGACGGTACCGATCGACCGTACCCAGACGCTGCTCCTCAAGATGCTGATGACGGCGGGCATCACGCTCGTCAGTACGGCCTTGGTGATGCTGGCCTGCATCGGCATCCTGGGGATGGACGCGTCCCACCTGCCGCTCCTGTGGATCTACTCCTATTGCGCGGCCCTCGCCGTCGGCCTGGGTGTGCAGGCCATCAACGCCGCGTTCGGCGGGATCGGCCAGCTCGTGTCGATGTTCGTGTTCATCGTGCTGGGTCTGCCGTCGTCGGGGGCGACGGTCCCGCTGCAGGCGGTCCCCGGCTTCTACCGGTTCCTCTCCCACTTCGAACCGATGCGTCAGCTCAGCGACGGGGTACGGGCGATCCTCTACTTCGACGCCCGGGGGGACGCGGGGCTCACCCGCTCCTGGATCATGATCGCGGTCGGCACGGTGCTGGCCCTGCTGTTCGGCTTCGCCATGACCGCCTACTACGACCGCAAGGGCCTCAAGCGGCTCACGCCGCAGCCCGCCTGAGACCTTCCGCCCGCCGCGTGCACATGTCCGTCCCACCTCGGGGTACACGAGCGGGTGAGTACCCCAAGGAGGCGTCATGACAGCGTTGTTGACCAGAATCAAGCAGTTCGCGCGCGGCCCGCAGGGGCAGCGGGCGGTCGCATCGGTGCGGCGGGCCGCCGCCGACCCGCGCAAGCGCGCACAGGCCGGACGGCTCCTCGACCGCCTGCGCGGGCGGCGCCACTAGGAGGGTGCGACAGCCCTCAGGCGGGCCTGCCGTCCACGTACGTCGCGACGACCTCGATGGCTCCGATCCGCGAAGGGTCGACCCGCCTCGGGTCGTCGCCCAGTACGGCCAGGTCCGCACGCCGGCCCGGGGCCAGGGTGCCCGCGCTGCCGTCCTGGTGGGAGGCGTAGGCGCCCGCCACGGTATAGGCGTGCAGGGCCTCGTGCACGGTGACGGCCTCGTCGGGACCGATGAGGCGGCCGGAGGCGGAGGCCCGTTCCACCATGAACTGGACGGCCTTCAGTGGTGATCCGTCGGTGACGGGGCGGTCGGAGCTGCCCACCAGGGTGACGCCGTGGTCCAGGAATCCCCGGCCCCGGTACATCCAGGGCGCCCGCTCCGGGCCCATCACGGTCGCGTAGTCGTCGCCGAAGGAGCGTAGGAAGTGCGGTTGCACCACCGCGCTCACGCCGAGGCGGGCGAAGCGGGCCAGTTGGTCGGGCCGGACCAGGCCGGCGTGTTCGATCCGGTGCCGGGCGGTGGGTCGGGGCCGCAGTCGCTGGGCTCGTTCCAGGGCGTCCAGGGCCAGGTCGGCGGCGCGGTCCCCGATGGCGTGCACGGCGAGCTGCCAGCCGGCGAGGTGGCCGTCGACGACGGTCTCGGTGATCCGCTCCGGGCTGTCCTGGAACTCCCCCGTGCGGTCGGTCCCTTCGTAGGGGCGGGTGAGTGCGGCCGTGCGGGCCATCATGCCGCCGTCGGTGTAGACCTTGAGCGCGCCGAGGGAGAGCCAGTCGTCGCCGAAGCCGGTACGCAGGCCGAGGTCGATGGCGCGCGGGATCCCGTCCGAGGCGTGCGCGGTCACGGGCCGCAGGGTGTCGGCGGCCGCCATGAGCTGGACCCGTAGCGGCAGCCGGCCCTGGTCGCGCAGGAGTTGGTAGGCGCCGAGCTCGACCGGGCTGTTGCCGAGCAGTCCGCCGCCGATGCCCGCCTCGGCGCAGGCGGTGACGCCTTCGGCGAGGCAGGTGCGGCCGGCGTGCTCGACGGCGTCGGCGATCTCCTCCTGCGAGTAGGGCAGGCGCAGTCGGCGGGCGGCGGTCATGGCGCTCTCGGCGAGGAAGCCCTCGCCGTGGGCGAGTTCGCCGGGGAGCAGGTCGAGGACGGTGGTGTTGACGACGCAGCCGTGTCCCGAGTCGTGCAGCATGAACACCTTGCGGCCGTCGCTGACCTTGTCCAGCTCGGCCGCGGTCAGGTGCCGGCCGAGGGCCCGCTGGTCGTAGCCCCCGATGTCCACCCACGCGCCCCGCGGTTTCCGGGCGACCGCCTCGGCGACGACGGCGAGCACGTCCTCGACGCGTTCGCAGGGCGCCACGCCGGGGGTGGTGGCCTTCAGCCCGGTCCAGGCCAGGTGCACGTGGGAGTCGATGAAACCGGGCAGCACGGTGGCGCCCTGGAGGTCGACGACCTCGCGGGCGGGCAGTGCGGTCACGGCTTCGTCCAGGCCGACGATCCGGCCGTGCCAGATGCCCAGGTCGTGGGCGACGGGGTGGTCGGGGTCCATGGTGAGGAAGGTGGCGTTCGTCAGCCTGGTGCAGAGCATGGGTGCGGGTCCTCAGGGGGTGGGTGCCGTACGGGAGGCCGGTACCGGCACACGGCCGTGGGCGACGATGGACCGGAGGATCTCGCCGACCCTGACGGCCGTGTTCGACAGCAGGGAGGACGTGATGCCGTGCGTGTGCTCCGTTCCTCCCTGGAGGTAGATGCCGCAGCGCAGTTCGGGCGCGCTCTCGACACGGTAGTCGCGTGCCACGCGGACGCGGCCGAGTCCGTCGCGCCGGCAGTACGTCTCGACGTCCCCGAGCAGTCCGAGGCCGTCCGCCGAGCGGTATCCGGTCGCGTAGACCAGCGCGTCGGCCGCCAGGGCCTCCTTCTCCCCCGTGACCAGCGACTCGACGGTGACGCGTACGTGGTCGGGGGTCTCGGTGACGTCCGCGAGCCGCGACACCTTCAGGAAGCGCAGCCGCTCGGTGCCGAGGACCTTCTCCTGGTACTCCTGCCGGTACAGGTCGTCGATGAGGTCGATGTCCACCACCGAGTAGTTGGTGTTGGCATGGTACTCGATCAGCTTGCGCTTGATCTCTTCGGGGGCGGTGTAGTACTCGTCGACCGCCGAGGGGTCGAAGATCCGGTTGGCGAAGCCGCTGTCGTCGGCGGGGCTGTAGCCGTAGCGGGAGAAGACGGCGCAGACCTCGGCCCGGGGGAAGGTGCGGTGCAGGAAGGCCACGTTCTCGGCGGCGCTCTGGCCGGCGCCTACGACGACGAACCGGGAGGGGTCTGCGCCTCCCAACGTGGCTACGCGCGTGAGGAGTTCCGAGGTGTGCCAGATCCGCTCGGTACGGTCCACGCCCTCCGGCATCTGCGGCCGCAGGCCGGTGCCGATCACCAGGTTGCGCGCCCGGTGGACCACGAGTTCGGTGCCGGATCGGGCGGTCACGTCCACGTACTCGATCGCGCCGTCACGCAGGACCGGACGTACGGCGACGACCTCGGATCCGTAGGAGACCATGTCGTCGACCTTGGCGGCGGCCCACTCGAAGTAGTCGTGGAACTCGACGCGCAGCGGGAACAGGTTCTTGTGGTTGACGAAGTCGATCAGGCGACCCCTGCTCTGGAGGTAGCAGAGGAAGCTGTACTCGCTCGCCGGATTGCGCAGGGTCACCAGGTCCTTGAGGAAGGACACCTGCATCGTGGCGTCGTCGATGAGCATGCCGCGGTGCCAGCCGAACCGGGGCTGCTGCTCGAAGAAGTGGGCGGTGACCGCTTCCTGCGGTCCGACGCCGGCGTTGTGCTCGCTCAGTGCGATGGCCATGGCCACGTTCGAGGGGCCGAAGCCGATGCCGATGAGGTCGTGGATCAGTGGCGCGTCATCGGACAGATCCTGTGACATGTGACTCCCAATCGTGCGGGGGCAGCCGATTGCCATGCGTGGGGGAACCGAGGTCAGGGCACGCCGAAGGAGCGGAACCCGAGGAGAACTTAGGGAAGGCTAACCTGACACCGCAGGCCTGTCGATGGGCAAATCAGATCGAGCCTTCATCGATCGAGAGCTGAACTCTCGCCGAACAAGGGCATGTTGCACAGTTAGGTAAGGCTTGCTTTACTCGATTTGAAATCTGTCGCCGCTCCAAGGAGGAACCCCATGCGGGTCGTCATGTTCGGCTATCAGACGTGGGGGCACCGCACCCTGCAGGCCCTGCTGGAGTCCGAACACGATGTCGTTCTGGTCGTGACGCACCCGAAGAGCGAGCACGCGTACGAGAAGATCTGGAGCGACTCCGTCGCCGATCTCGCCGACGACCACGGTGTCCCGGTGCTCATCCGCAACCGCCCCGACGACGAGGAGCTGTTCACCCGGCTCAAGGAGGCGGACCCGGACATCATCGTGGCGAACAACTGGCGCACATGGATCCCCCCGCGCATCTTCAACCTCCCCCGCCACGGCACCCTCAACGTCCACGACTCCCTCCTGCCGAAGTACGCCGGCTTCTCCCCGCTGATCTGGGCGCTGATCAACAACGAGCCCGAAGTGGGCGTCACCGCCCACCTGATGAACGACGAGCTCGACGCGGGCGACATCGTGGTCCAGCGCGCCGTACCGGTCGGCCCGACGGACACCGCCACCGACCTGTTCCACAAGACGGTCGACCTGATCGCGCCGGTCACCGTGGGCGCCCTGGGTCGGATCGCGGCCGGCGAGACCGACTTCACCCACCAGGACCGGTCCCAGGCCAGCTTCTTCCACAAGCGGTCGGCCGAGGACATCCGCATCGACTGGAACTGGCCGGCCGAGGACCTTCAGCGACTCGTCCGCGCCCAGTCGGCCCCCTACCCGGCCGCCTTCACCTTCCACCGCGGCAAGCGCCTGGAGGTACTGGCCGCCGTCGTCTCGGAGGGCCGCTACGGGGGCACGCCCGGCCGCGTCTTCTACCGCGAGGGCGAAGGCGTCGTGATCGTGGCCGGAACCGACGCCCGCACCGGGCGCAACCACGGCCTCGCCATCACCCGGGTCCGCACCGAGGACGGCGAAGAGATGCCCGCCACCGACTACTTCACCACCATGGGCGGCTACCTGACCAGCCGCTGACCCACCCCTGCGCCCCAGGCACCGAGCCTTCCGGTGCCCGGGTCACGCGGGGTCCCCGGCCGTACGCGTGAAGGTTCGCCGCGCGGCCTGCGCGCGCGGTCCCTCCAGATCGCCCGTCCGCCGGGTAGCCGCCGGTCGCGGGGTGCGGTTCGTGCCGACAGGGGCCGCGACGGAGCTGCATCCCGGCGGGGCCGCGGGCCGGGCCCGCGTTTGACCGGTGTGACTCCGGGCAGCCGCGTGGCAGAGGCCGATCAGGCCCGGATGGAGGCGAGCCATGTCGAACAGCATGCTCATCACCGTGATCGTCATCGCGGCGGTCGTGGTCATCGCAGTCTGCGTCGGGCTGTGGATGATGTCCCGCCGACGCCGCCTGCAACAGAGGTTCGGGCCCGAGTACGACCGCACGGTCGAAGCCGAGGGCGGCCGTATGGCCGCGGAGCGCGACCTTCGGGCCCGCGAGGAGCGCCACGCCGGATTCGAGCTCAAGGAACTCCCGTCGGAGCGGCGTCACCAGTACGCGCGGGAGTGGAGCGGTGTCCAGGAGCGATTCGTGGACCGGCCGGAGGGCTCCGTCGGCGAGGCCGACGAGCTGGTCACGCGACTGATGCACGAGCGCGGATACCCGGCGGAGGGATTCAGCCGCCAGGTGCGCGATCTCTCGGTCGAACACGGACGGACCTTGGAGCACTACCGCGCCGCGCACGACGTCAAGGAGCGCAGCGGTACGGGGCGGACGACGACGGAGGAACTCCGCGGAGCGATGGTGCACTACCGCGCGCTCTTCGAGGAGTTGCTCGACGACCAGAGGAGCCGGTGATCATGCAGAACCGAACGGACAGGGAAGACGACCGGACCGTCGCCACCGAGCTGACGACGGAGGACATCGCGAACCCCGGCGCGGTGTCCGCCGCGCCGGACACCCGGCTCGACGAGGACCGGCGGGCACCCACCTACCCCGGCGAGGCGACGACGGACACCCGGGGCGACGACGACGCCAGGGCGGAGGAGGGAGCCGGCTACGAGGGCGAGCAGCCCTCGGCGACGGACGAACCGCTCCTCGCCGGCGAGGAGGCGGAGGGCTACCGCGGGACCTGGCGCGAGATCCAGAGCCGCTTCGTGGACGACCCGCAGGAAGCGGTCAAGTCGGCGGACGCTCTGGTCGCCGAGGTGATGCGGACGCTCGCCCAGACCTTCTCCACCCGCAAGCAGGGGCTGGAGGGGCAGTGGGACCAGGGCGAACAGGTCGCCACCGAGGAGCTGCGGCTGGCACTCCAGCAGTACCGCTCCTTCTTCAACCGGCTGCTCAACACCTGAGACCGAGGGCACACGATGACGCTGTCGGCGGGCGAGCATCAGGCCCCGACGCGGCTGCCGCGCGCCGGACCCCGAGGGTAGGGGCCCGGCGCGCCCGCCGTGCGACCCGCCTCGTCCGCATGCACGCTGGACAGAGGAAGGCGAGAACACCTCACCCGGGGCCACCGATGACTCCCTCGTACGATCAACCACAACGGCATCTCGACCTGCCGGACGACGCCAGTGCCGCCGGCCGGGCCCGCGACGCGACCTATCGGTTCCTGCACGGTGCCGACGACCAGCGGCATCCGGTGCTCCCGGCCTCCGCGGACGCCGCCGCCCTGATCGTGACCGAGCTCGTCACCAATGCCGTCCGGCACACCGACGGCCCGTGCAGCCTCGACCTCGCCCTGCACGAGGGGCTGCTCGACATCGACGTCACCGACACCAGCTCGGCCGCGCCCGTGACCCGCCCGCCGCACCTCAACGGCAGCGGCGGCTGGGGCCTGATCCTCGTCCGCCGCATCGCCCGCGAGTTCAGCATCATGCCCACGGCCACGGGCGGAAAGCGCGTCCACGTCTGCGTCGCCGTCGCCGTGTGACACCGCTGGAGCCGGCTCCTGATCATTCGGCGTCCGCCGGCAGGTGGATGTCCAGCACGCACACGTCGTCCTGCCCCGCGGGGTGAAGGGCCGCGAGGAGCCGGGCCAGGGCGTCCGGGGCGTCCCCGCCCATGGCCTCGGCGGCGGCCCCGGCGAGCCGGTCGAGTCCGCGGTCCACGTTCTCTCCGGGGACTTCGACGAGCCCGTCGGTGTAGAGCAGGAGGTGATCGCCGGGCTCCAGGTCGAGCGTTTCCTCCACGTACACGGAGTCGAAGGACGCCCCCAGCAGGTTCCCCTCCAGCAGCGGGAGGAAGCGTGCCTCGCCGCCGCGCACCAGCAGGGGCGGCAGGTGCCCGGCCCGCACCCAGGCCATGCGCCGCTCCGCCGGACGGTAGCGCGCCATGATCATCGTCGCGGTGGTGGCGGCCGAGTCGGCGGCCGTGTGCAGGAGCAGGGTGTTGAGGCGGTCCATGGCGTCGGGCAGGGCCGAGCCGGTGATGATCATGCCCTTGGCGGTGAACCGCAGCTGGGCCATCGCCCCGACGGCGTCCAGTCCGTGGCCCGCGACGTCCCCGACGACGAAGAGGGCGCTCCTGTCCGGGAGTTCGATGGCGCTGTACCAGTCTCCGCCGACGTTCACTCCGGTGTCCGAGGGCATGTAGGCGATGTCGACGCACAGCCCGACCAGCTCGATCGACTGCTCAGGTATGGGCAGCAGAGCGTGCTGAAGACGTGCGGCGATGGCCCGTTCGGCCTGGAGCACACCCCGCTGGACCAGTACGGCGCGCTCGCTCTCCATCAGGGCGAGCTCGGTGTCCCGCTGCGGCGTGCAGTCCTGGAAGAAGCCGTGCACCTCTACCGGGGCGCCGTAGGCGTCCGTCTCGGCCTCGGCGACCAGGCGCAGGTGCCGTACCCCGTCCGTGGTGCCGATACGGAAGGGTCGGTCGATCGGCACCCCTTCCTCCAGCAGCCGCCGAACGGCGCCGGCGAATGCGGGCCGGTCGTCCGGAAGGACATGCCGCGGGAGCTCTTCCAACGGGACGGGCCCGAGGTCCGGCGAGCGGTCGAAGACCGCGTACACCTGGTCGGACCAGTTGACCGTGCCCGTGCCCGGATTCCAGTCGGCCCAGCCGAGGTTGCCCAGGCGCTGCATGGTGGCCAGCCTGCGGTTCTCGCGTGTGGTGGTGTCCTGGCGGATCCACGAGACGACCAGCCGACCGGCCAGCCGGGTGGCGCGGACGGAGTAGACGGATGTCTCGGGTACCCCCGCGGTCACCTCCCGGTACGAGAACGGCTCGCCCTCGTAGGTGATCCCGGTGTCCAGGGCCTTGAGGTAGCCCTGCCACAAGGGTGTTCCCGCCACGGTCGGATAGGTCTCCAGGATCCGTCGGCCGACCAGCTCCCGCCCGCGGCGGCCCGCCACGTCCACCGACTCCGGAGCGGCCGCCTCGATGCGGTAGTCCTCCACCTGACCGCTCGGTGACCGCAGCGGTGCCAGGAGGATCACCGCCCCGGACACGGCGTCGAGAATGCTCTGGACGGCGGCCACGTCCAGGTCCGCCGGCCCGGCGGTTCGGTGCTCCAAGACCCGCAGGGGGCCGCCGCACAGGCGCACGGCCTGTTGGAGCAGGGCCTGCTCCTCACCGCCGAAGGGGGTGGATGCCTTCCGGAAGAATCCGATGGCGCAGGTGACCGTGTCCGCGCCCGGTACGGGGATCCACGCGCGGGTGGGCCATCGCTCGGGCGGCCCGATGAGCCGGTACCTCTCGGCGTCCCGCTCCGGATCGTCCAGCCACCGTGGCTCACCCGAGGTGATCGCCTCCAGGGCGGCGACGCCGGACAGCGGGGGGACGTCCTGCCACTGCGCCGCCAGTACCTCGTCGATCCCCGAGTGACCGATGAGCTCCAGCCGCCCGGCCCCGTTCAAGGTGTAGATCATCACCCCGTCCACCGCGAGGGGGAGGCGCAGCGCCTCGTGCAGGATCTCCGCGGTGTCGTCCGTGCTCCGGGCGTCGGTCAGCGCGACCGCCAGGCCGGATGGCAGCGCGGCCGGCAGGGTGCGCGAGTCCGGTTCATCGCGGCCGGGGCGGGGGTCCGCGCCGAAGGCGGGCAGGACACCCTGCGGGGTCGTACGGCCACTCGTCGTGACCGGGTCCGCGGCCGGCGGACGCGCCGTGCCGGGCTTCGGCCGGATCCCGCCGAGGGTGACCCAGCATTCCTCCATCAAGGTCGTACTCCGGCTCCCGGCCCGCCGGACCAGCGTCTCGTACGCCGCATCGGCCGACACGCCTTCCCGGGCCATCAGTACGCCTTTGGCCCGCTCCAACACGCCCACGACGGAGGCAAGGCCTTCCAGGTCCGCCACCTCGGCCCGGAGCCTGGCCACCACCTTGGCCAGGGCCAGTACCTCGGGAGACGCACCGTCGCCCGGGGCCGTCGGATCCGTCTGCACCCTTCGAGCATGGCACGGTGACCGATACCGGTGCGGATCCGCGATGGGCCGACCTCGCGTCAGTCCTCGCTCCGGGTCGGTTCCTGGAATCGGCGTGCGGCCTTCTCCGCCGTCCGTCGGGCCTCGGAGTGAGCCTGCTCGGCCCGCCGGTACGCCTGCTTCGTCTCCCGTACCGCCCGCCGGGCCGCCTCGACCCGCTGTCGCACGGCGGAAAGTTCCTCGAGCAGGTCGGCCGCCTCGCCCTCGGCCCGGTCCCGGGCGGCCGCGGCCTCGGCGAGGCGCTGCTCGGTACGCCGTAGTGCCGCCGACGCTTCGGCGGCGTCTTCCCGCGCGGCCACCGTCCGGGAGCGGCGTTTCTCGGCGGCGGCCCGCCGGACTCCCCTTGTCTCCCGGCCGACCGCCGTCCGGGCCGGAGCGGCCGGGGCGGGGGCGGGAGCGGGCGCGGAAACCGGTGCGGGGCGGGGTGGGCGAGTGAGGGGCGGGGGCATCGCGCCGGGGGCCGGTTCCAGCCCCTCGAAACCCACCGCCACGGGCGGCGGCTTCGCGAGGCGGCCGGCCGCCCACCGGCGGGCGGCGTCGTCATCGACCAACAGCCCGTGGAAGATCTCGCCGACCTCGCGCAGTGCCGTCTCCCGTAGCCGCTCCCCCGCCCCGGCCGCCAGTTGCGCGGCTTCCGCGGACAGCGCGCCGATCACCTGGTGCTGCTGGTGCGACAGCGCCCGCATCCGCTCGCCGTCGAGCTCCCGGTGCGCACGGCGCAGCTCCGTGCCGAGGCGCAGCAGCGCCTCGGCCAGGTCGGGACGGGTACGTGCCAGCAGGTTCACGGCCCACACGGCCAGGGTCGGCCTGCGCAGTCCGCCGATCGCGGCCGCGGCCGCGCTGTCCTTCTCCCGGCGGGCCTGCGCCGCGTAGGCGTCGCGGGCCCTGGTGAAGTCCGCCGGCCGCAGCCCGTACAGCTCGAAGATCACCGCATCCACGTCCATGGCGGCCACCCTGCCCCGCACCGCGGCCATGATCCGGTGCGCCACGTCGGCCTGCGCGCAGGTTCGTCCCGGTAACCGGTCGGCCGCCGGACCGCCGGGATGTCAGGCGGGTTCCTGGTGGGGCGCCGTCGGCGGATCCGCCGGCTCCTCCTCGGCCTCCGCCTCGCTCTCGGCGTCCGCGGCGTGGGCGCGCAAGTGCCCGATCACCGTGTTGGCCACGGCGACCAGGGGGACGGCGACGACCGCTCCCCCGATGCCGGCCAGCACGCCGCCGGCCGAGACGGCCAGGACCACCGCGAGGGGGTGGACCCGTACGGCCCGCCCGAGGATGAACGGCTGCAGCACGTGTCCCTCGATCTGCTGGACGACGAGCACCACCAGCAGGGTCATCAGGGCGGTGAACACCCCCTGCGTGACCAGGGCGACGACCACGGCGAGCGCCCCGGACGCCACGGCGCCGACGAGGGGAACGAACGAGGCCAGGAAGATCACCACGGCGATGGGGACGGCGAGCGGCACGCCCAGGAAGTAGATGCCGAGACCGATGAACAGGGCGTCGATGAAGGCGACGATCATGGTCCCGCGTACGTAGGCGGTCAGGGTGCGCCAAGCCGCCGGGCCCGTGTCGGCCACGTCGTGGCGGGCGGCGGCGGGCACCAGCTTGAGCGTCCAGCGCCAGATGCGCCTGCCGTCGTACAGCAGGAAGAGCGTCGAGAACATCGCCAGCAGCATCCCGGTGAGGATCTCCACGAGGACGGTCACGCCCTGGAGCCCGGTCGAGGTGATCTCGCTGGTGCTGGTTCCGATGGCGTCGCTCAAGCGCCCGGCGACATCGTTGATCTGCTGCTCGGTCACGTGGAGGGGGCTGTCGAGGAGCCATCGTTTCAGTTCCTCGATGCCCTCCTGGAGCCGCCCGGAGAGATTGTCGAGGTTGTCCAGGACCTGCCAGACGACGAACCAGCCGATCAACCCCAGAACGACGAACCCGAAGAGCGCGGTGACGGCGGTGGCGAGCCCCCGGGAGAGCCCGACGCGGTGCAGCCGGGACACGGTCGGCTCCAGCAGGGCCGTGATGAGCAGCGCGGCGACGAAGGCGAGGGCGACGAGCCGGACGGAACCGATGACCCGCATGACCACCCACAGGGCGGCGGCGAGCACCAGGAACCGCCAGCCTGCCTCGGCCGCGACCCGGATGCCCCAGGGCACCGCCCGGGCGGGGTCCGGGTTACGCGGACGCCTGCGGTGCGCTTCGGCCGCGCGCTCCCGCTCGTCCGACAGCTCGGCCTCGTGGAGCGCCTGTGCACGGCGTTCCCCGAGCGCGGCGACGCCGGCCTTCACGCGGCCGGGCCAGGTGCGGATTCCGGGCATCGTGAACCTCCTTCCGTCCCACCTCGCCGTCTGCCCAGGTTTCGGCCGCTCAGGCAGGCCCGGCCCGAGGTACTCGCATCTCGTGCGAACGAATCCCGGCCGCCGTCGTTCATCGAGGGTCGAGCGGCCCTGCGGGCGATCCCCGGGCCCGGTCCGCCGGGCGGCAAGTGATGCACAAACGCTGCACGTTGCCCTCGCGCGCCGTCGCGGGGAGGGTGAGCCCCCTATCTCCGGGGCGTGTCCGGCCGCCTTCCGGGGGCACCCGTGGCCACTCTGGACCATCGGGCCCATGGGCCGTCCACCCCCACCTGACTCAGGAGCATCATGCGCACCTCGCCCCGACCGGCCCGGTGGCTGGTGCCCGTCCTCCTCCTCGTGGTCTGGCTGGGCGTCGGGGGGAGCCTCGGCTCCTACGCGGGCAAGCTCGGCGAGGTGTCCACCAACGACCAGGCCGCCTTCCTCCCCCGCAGTGCCGAATCCACCAGGGTCGCCCAGGCCCAGGGAGCCTTCCGGCAGGAGGAGTCGCTGCCGGCCGTGGTGGTCTGGACTGCGGACGGCGCCACGAAGGTGACCCCGGCCCAGGCCGCCTCCGCGCGGGCCGCACTGGCCACGCTGGAGGGCCGGCCTTGGACCGCCGGCTCGGCCTCCCCCGTCCTCGCGTCGCGCGACGGCAGGGCGCTGCAGGCGGTGATCCCCCTGGACCCGGCGCTGGGCGACGAGCTGCCCGCGGCGGTCGCCGAGATCCGGGAAGCCGGCTCCCGGGTCGCGGCCACCACGTTCCACGTGACGGGACCGGCGGCCACCCGGGCCGACCTGTCGCAGGCCTTCGCCGGAATCGACGGACTGCTGCTGGGCGTGGCGCTGGCGGCCGTCCTCGTCATCCTGCTGCTCGTCTACCGCAGCGTCCTCCTGCCGCTGTTGATCATCATCGGGGCGGTGTTCGCCCTCTCGCTGGCCTGCGCGATCGTCTACGCCCTGGCGAGCGCGGGGCTGGTCCGGGTCGACGGGCAGGTCCAGGGGATCCTCTCGATCCTCGTCATCGGCGCGGCCACCGACTACGCCCTGCTGCTGACCGCCCGCTTCCGTGAGGAACTGGGGCACACGAAGGACCGGTACGCCGCCATGCGCGCGGCCCTGCGGCAGTCCTGGGGACCGATCGTGGCCAGCGCGGGCACCGTGGCCCTGGGCCTGCTCGCCCTGTTCCTCAGCGACCTGACCAACAACCGGGCGCTGGGGCCCGTCGGGGCCATCGGGATCGTCTGCGCGGTGGCGAGCGCGCTCACCTTCCTCCCGGCGGCGCTGGTGCTGCTGGGACGCAAGGCCTACTGGCCGGCGCACGTGACCGCCGGGAGCGGCTCGGCCGGGATCTGGAGCCGGATCGCCGCCCTCGTCGGCGGCGCTCCCCGGCGGGTGTGGGCCGTGGCTCTGGCGGGCCTGCTCGCGTGCGCCGCCTTCGCGCCCACGCTGCACTCGGGCGGTGTTCCGCTGGACGAGATCTTCGTGAACGAGGCCCCTTCGGTGACGGCACAGAAGGTACTCGGCCGGCACTTCCCGGGAGGGGCCGGCAATCCGGCCGTCGTGATCGCCGCCGCCGACCGGCAGGCGCGGGTACGCGAGCAGGCCGAAGGCACGCGGGGCGTGGACTCGGCCGCCGTGCGGGGCGAGCGGGCCGGCCGGGTACGGATCGACGTGGTCCTGAAGGATCCCGTGGACAGCGCGGCCGCGAAGGAGACGGTGGTTCGGCTCCGCGAGGCGGTCCATCAGGTGCCGGGCGCGCAGGCCCTCGTGGGCGGCTACACCGCGCAGGCCTACGACACGCAGAAGACCGCCGAGCGCGACCGCGAGGTCATCGTCCCGGTGGTGCTGGCCATCATCCTCGTCATCCTGGTGGCCCTGCTGCGCTCCCTGGTGATGCCGCTGCTGCTGGTGGCGACGGTGGCCCTGAACTTCTTCGCCACCCTGGGCGTGTCCGCCCTCGTCTTCCGCCACGTGTTCGGGTTCAGCGGCACGGATTCGTCCGTCCCCCTGTACGGGTTCGTCTTCCTCGTCGCCCTGGGAGTGGACTACAACATCTTCCTCATGTCGCGGGTGCGCGAGGAGTCGCTGCGCCGCGGCGTCCGCGAGGGGGTGACCCGGGGACTGACGGCCACCGGCGGGGTGATCACGTCCGCGGGGGTGGTCCTCGCCGCCACGTTCGCCGCACTGAGCGTCATCCCGCTGGCGTTCCTCGTGCAGATCGCCTTCATCGTGGCCTTCGGCGTCCTCCTGGACACCCTGATCGTGCGCTCGCTCCTGGTTCCCGCACTGGTCCTGGACATCGGCCCCGCGGCCTGGTGGCCGGGCCGGCTGAGCCGCCGCCCGAGCGCCGATCTCTGAGGCGACCGGGGGTTCGGGTCACCACGTGCGGGGCGCAGCGGCGCGGCGCCCACCTCAACCCGGCCAGTTCACGCGTCCGAGATGGATCAGGCGGAGCTGGGCCCGTGCCGTGCCGGTGGCCGCCGACCAGTCCTCTCCCCGGAGGGAGGCGGCCAGGAACGCCGAGGCCGTCATGAACATGTGATCCACCAGCAGCCGGGACAGCATCGTCACGTCGTCGGCGTCCCAGCCCGCGCTCAGGGCATCGGCGGCGAGGGCTGCGCCCACCTCGTCGGCGAGCACGTCGAGGTGCCCGGCGATGGCGTCCCGCACCGCCGGCACCCCGCCGTGGCGCTCGCGGACCAGGAAGCGGACGTGCGCGGGCCGGCCGCGCACGAGTTCGGCGACGAGCCGCACCACGGCGTCGCCGCGCCGACCGGCGTCGCCGGTCGCGGCGAGGATGTCCCGCACCGTCGCGTGCAGGCTGGCCAGCGCCTCCTCGACCAGTGCGGTCCCCAGCTCGTCCATGCCCCGGAAGTGGCGGTAGAAGGCGGTGGGGGCGACTCCGGCGGCCCGGGTCACCTCTCTGAGGCCGAGGCTACCGAGGCTGCGGTCCGTCAACTCCGCCAAGGCCGCGTCGAGGAGGGCGCGTCGGGTACGGCGGCGCTGGGTCTCACGAAGGCCGGTGTCCGAACTCATGACGCGAAGTCAACCGCGTCACACTTGTGCGCCGCCAGCATGAGGACAACTGAACCGGGTAGTCAGTGAACAACTGTTACCTGAATGGAAGGACGTCTCATGCTCTTCCTCGTAGGTGCGTTGCTGGTGCTCGGCGTCGTCCTCGGCGCCGTGGCCCATGTCCCCGCGCCCGTCAGTGCGGTCGCCGGTCTGGCCATCGCCCTCTGGCTCGCCCTCTTCGCCACACGCGAGCGCTTCGCCGCCCATCGCCGGGCCGGACGCCTCGACCACGGACGCGGAGGTGTGCGATGAGCCCGCTGACCGGATCCGACAACCGGGCCCGTACCCGTGACGCCGATGCGATGGCCGTCACCGGGTTCGTCCTCGGCCTGGTGGGGCTGCTCGTGATGAACCTGATCCTCGGCCCGACCGCCGTCGTCCTCGGCGCCCTCGCCCTGCGGCGGCGCACGACCAGGCCCGGCCGGGCCCGTCTGGGCATCGCCCTGGGCCTGGCCGACCTGGCCGTCCTCGGCTGCCTCGTCACCGCCGACGGAACGTGGTCGTGGGGCCTGGCCTGAGCTCCGTCGAGCGGGGTCGGAAGCCGCGTGGAGCCACACCGGGCGGCCACCCGCACAACGTCCTGAACGCCTCGGAACGCCTGCATGACCATGGTTCAGGCCACTAGGATTCGGCCGTACCAGGCGCGATGCGGGGGGCCGAGTGGACGCGTTGATACCGGGTGACCCTGCACGGGTCGGGCCTTACCACGTCGTCGCACGACTCGGCAGCGGAGGCATGGGCCGGGTCTACCTGGCCCGCACGCCCGGCGGACGCAGCGTGGCCGTCAAGGTGGTCCATCCGGAACTGGCCCGGGACCCCGAGTTCCGACGCCGGTTCGCCCGCGAGGTCGCCGCCGCGCGGGCGGTGGACGGGCGGTACACCGCGCAGGTCCTCGCCGCCGGTGTGGACGATCCGACACCGTGGCTGAGTACGGTCTTCGTACCCGGGATGTCGCTCGCCGAGGCGGTGGCCGAACACGGGCCGTTCCCCGAGGCCTCGGCGCTCGCCCTGGCCCGCGGGCTGGCGGCGGCCCTCTCGGCCGTGCACGCCGCCGGACTGGTGCACCGTGACCTGAAACCGTCCAACGTCCTGCTGGGCCCCGACGGGCCCCGGGTCATCGACTTCGGGATCTCGCGGGCCACCGAGGCGAGCGCCCTGACCCGCACCGGAATGACCGTCGGCTCCCCCGGCTTCATGTCGCCCGAGCAGGCCTCCGGGGGCACGGTCGAAGCCGCCTCCGACGTGTTCTCCTTCGGAGCCGTGCTGGCCTTCACCCTGAGCGGTGAGAGCCCCTTCGGGACCGGCGCCACCCCGGCGCTGCTCTACCGGGTCGTGCACTCCGAACCACGGCTGGACCACCTCTCCGGGCCCGCTCGGGACCTCGTACGGCGCTGCCTCGCGAAGGACCCCGCCGCGCGGCCCACCCTGGAAGCCCTGTTCACGGAACTGTCGGCCGAGTCGGACGACGCCCGCCCGGTCGGTTCCGACTGGCTGCCGGCCCCGGTCGCCCACAGCCTGCTCGCGCGCGCCTCCTCGGCGCTGGAGGCGGACTCCGACCCGTCGCTGACGGCCACCGCGCCCCCGAGGTACGCGCCGACGCGGGTGGACCCCGCGGCGGCGGCCGGGCCGTACCCGGCCGCCCCGCCCGGGTACGGCCCGCGCCCGGCCGGGACCCGCGCCCGGTTCCGTACGGCACCCTTCATCGCGGCCGCCGCGGTGGTGGTGGCCGCGGCGATCGGGGCCCTCGTGTACACGGCCGTACAGAACGGGAAGGACGCGGCCGAGCGCTACGTGTCCCAGGACGACAGCGGCGGCACCCCCACGGATCCGACGCCGGAGAGCACCGACCCGCTCGACGGGTGGTCCATGTCGGACGAGGCGGAGATCCAACTGCCCACCGGCCACGGCATCGACGCCGGCGACCTC
Organism: Streptomyces sp. BF23-19; assembly: GCF_041106355.1. Taxonomy (NCBI): domain Bacteria; kingdom Bacillati; phylum Actinomycetota; class Actinomycetes; order Kitasatosporales; family Streptomycetaceae; genus Streptomyces; species Streptomyces sp. BF23-19. The sequence continues at coordinate 18,758 of NZ_JBGBPT010000093.1, forward strand.
ACGCAGGCGCAGGCGGGGGACGGTTTCGATGTCGACCTGCACCCCGACTGGAACCTCGCCGGGGACGACATCCTGCTGCTCAAGTCCGGGGACGCCGAACTGAACAGCGACTGCCTCGCGGACGAGCGGAGCTCCGACTACGGAACGCTCGTGGAGGACGCCGAGTGGGGCATCGACGACATGATCTGCGTCCGCGTCTCCTCCGACCTGCTGCTCGTCCTACAGGTCACCGACATCCAGGACGGCCAGGACGACTACCTGGAGGCCGTCGCCAAGGTGTGGAAGCGCGATTGATCCGCTGCTCCGCTCACCGGCCCGCCCTGGCCCGGCCCGGTGAGCAGCATGATCACTACCGGTAAGGTGATACGGAAAATCCCTTTTGCCATCCGGCAGTTCATCACACACCGAAGCGACGCACCCCTGTGAACGACGAGACAGACCGAGCCCCCATCGAGGACACCCGCTTCGGCGCGATCACCGTCCGCCAGGACGGCCAGGACCGCATCGAGGTCGACGGCGAGGCGATCCCCCGCGTGACCCTGCGGCGCGCCCCGGCGACGGAGGCGGATCCACAGATCGCCATCGGCACCCGCGACCCGGCGCACCTCACGATGCGGGTCGACGACACGGCGGTCGAGCTCCAGCCGGCGAAGGGCCGACTGAGCAGGCACTCGTACCGGGTGGACGTGACGTACGACGGAGCGGACTACCGCCTGATCCCGGACTCCGTCCCCAGCAGCCGACTGACCCGCGACGGTGCGCACCTGGGCGACTTCTCCTCGGACGGGGACGAGACGGTCATCGCCGAATGGCGGGAGGACCGCGAGATCCGCCCGGCGGACGCGGCGATCGGATACGCCCTCGCCTCGGCGTTCGGCACGGGCGCCCAGCCCATGTGGATGATGATCGTCGACGGCGTGACCAGCGCCCTCCCCTGAACCTGCCCTCAGTCGAGCCAGATCACCACGGCGTGGCCGTCGCAGGCCGCGCCTCGGAAGCGGAGGGTGACACCGTGCCGGCCCCGAATCCGGATCAGGCCGGGTATGGCCGGGGCGGGCGGCAGGTTGCGAGACTGGCGGGATGGAAGAGTTCTCCGCGTCACGCGTTGACGCCTATCTGCGGCGGATCGGGGCGGAGCGGCCCGGGTCCGCGAGTGCGGCCGCCCTGCGCGACCTGCACCTGCGGCACCTGCGGACCGTTGCCTTCGAGAGCCTGTCCATCCACCTGGGACAGGAGATCGTGCTGGAGGGGGAGGCACTGCTCGACAAGCTGCTGCACGGCGGCCGCGGCGGGTTCTGTTACGAGCTGAACGGCGTGTTCGCGCTGCTGCTCCGGTCCCTGGGCTACCGGGTGGAGCTGCTGCAGGCCCGGGTGCACTCGGCCGACGGCGGGCCGGGCGTCCCCTACGACCACCTGGCGCTTCGCGTGAGTTGCGAGGACGGCCGTCCGTGGCTGGTGGACGTGGGCTTCGGCGACCACAGCCACTTCCCGCTCGCCTTCGACGAGCGCGGCGAGCAGACCGATCCGGGCGGCGCGTTCCGGATCGTGCCGGTCGACGGCCCCCACGGGGACCTCGACGTCCTCCAGGACGGCGTGCCCCGGTACCGGCTGGAGACGCGCCCCCGGGTCCTGTCCGACTTCGTGACCGGCGCGTGGTGGCACAGCACCTCGCCCGCATCCGGTTTCACCCGCAAGCCGGTGTGCTCACTGCTGACGGAGACCGGCCGGACCACCCTCAGCGACCACGTCCTGACGGTCACGGCCGACGGGGAACGGACCCAGCGGACGCTGACCGACGACGCCGAGGTCCTGGCGGCCTACCGCACCCACTTCGGCATCGACCTGCCCCGCGTCCCGGTCCCCCTCCACCCGCGCCCCTGACGACCTTGGGGGCGTCAGCCGCGTTCGAAGGCGTGCGAGTGGCAGATCACGACGAAGCCGCGGCGCTCGTACCAGTGGCGCGGCCAGTCCATGGCATCGGCGGTCAGGAAGCGGAAGTCGCTGTCGTGGGCCGCGGCCCGGCTCAAGGCGCCCGCCAGGACGGCGTCTGCGTAGCCGCGTCCCAGGTGGACCTCCGAGGTGATCAGGTCCTCGATCTGGGCGGTACCGGTCGCCCGGTCGACATAGAGGTCGGCCCACGAGGCGACGTCGCCCGCCTCCGTGCGGGCGCCGATGAACCGCACGATGTCCGCCCCGCGCCGGCGGGCCTCGCGCCGGTCGACGAGCTGGCGCAGCACCTCGTCGTCGGCGTCCGGGAGGAAGCCCCGCCAGCGCCGGGTCAGCGGAACGCGCAGCGCGTCGAGGTCCACCTCCTGGGCGGGTCCGGCGTCCGGCACCGGGCCCGTGTGCAGCATCACCAGGTAGGTGGAGTGGGTGTATCCGGCCCGGATCAGCGGCTCCGCGCATGCCTTGCCGGTGTCGTCGTCGAGTACGGAGATCAGCCGGTGCGGCAACTGCCCCAGGGCTTCCTCCGCGAGGGCGGGCAGCGCCTCGGGGTCGACGGCCGCGTCGATGACGACCTGGTTGTTCGCACGGGACCGGGCGAACGCGTCGTCGTACACCGCGAACCCTCCGGGGACGGCCACGGTGCGCGCGGCCTGGCGGCGGGCGAAGTCCGACAGGAAGGTGTTGACGCGCTGGAGTGCTGGGCTCGGCATGGGCCGAGCCTATGCAGCCCGGGCCGCGGACGCCTTCGAATTCTCCCGTGAGCCGGCCGTCACAGCCTGAGGATGACCAGCGCGGTGTCGTCGGTGACGCCGACCGCGGGGATGAGCTCGGCCAGCAGGGCGTCGGCGAGTGCGTCGGGGCCGGCACCACGGTGCCGTGCGAGGGCTTCAGCGAGCCTTGCCAGGCCTACGTCGATGTCCTCGCGGCGCCGTTCGATGAGCCCGTCGGTGTAGAGGGCGAGGGTGGCACCTTCGGTGAAGGCGACCTGTGCCTCGGGGCGGCGGGTGTGTTCGGGTCGGGCGCCGAGCGGGGGGTCCGTCGCCTGGTCGAGGAAGGTGATGGTCCCGTCCGGGTGACACAGGACGGGCGGGGGGGTGACCCGCGCTGCTGTAGGTGAGGGTGCGGCTTTTCCAGTCGATGAAGACGGACACGGCGGTGGTGGACTCGGCGCCCTCGATGTCGCGGGCGTACAGACCGAGGACCTCCAGGGCCTGGGCCGGCCCCTCCGCGACGCGGGAGGCGGCGGACAGGGCGCTACGCAGCTGGCCCATCACGCCCGCCGCGAGGAGTCCGTGGCCGACGACGTCCCCGACGGCGAGGGCGGTGCGCCCGGGCTGGTCGACGAGGTCGTACCAGTCGCCGCACACGTTCAAGGCCTCGGTGGCCGGCCGGTAGCGCACCGCGGCCCGATGGTGGCCGAGCGGGCGCGGCGCGGGCAGCAGCGACTCCTGGAGGTGGAGGGCCACCTCCCGCTCGTGGGCGTGGGTGCGGCGCAGGCCTTCGTTGACCGCCTGGAGCTCCCGGGCACGGGTGTAGAGCTCGGCCTCCAGGACCTCGGCGGCGCGGTCCCCGCCGCTGGGGCCGCCGCGGGCCCGGATCAGTTCGGTGACCTCTTCCACCCGGTGCAGCAGGAGGGCCACGCTTCCGTCGGGGGCGAGGACGGGGACGTTGATCGGGCTCCAGTACCGCTCCTGCCACACCCCTGACCGGTCGGGGGACTCGACGTCGTAGCGCTGCACGGCCATCGTGTCGGGCTCGGCGGTGGTTGCGACCCGTTCCAGGGAGGCGCGCAGGTTGCGCATGCCGGTCGCCGCGGGATCGGTGGGGTTGTCGGGGAAGACGTCGAACAGGTAGTGGCCGATGAGCTGCTCGCGGGTGCGGCCGGAGGCCGCCAGGAAGGACTCGTTGACGTCCACATAGACCAGGTCGGGCGTGAGCAGGGCGACCGCGCCCGGCAGGGCTTGGAAGACCGCCTCGTAGTCGATCCCGGATCCGTCCACGTCCACCTGTTCGCACGCCGCCGCCCGATCATGAGGTCGTTCCCACGATAGGCGCGGCGGTGCGGGGCGGGCCGACGCGAAGCGGCTCAGGGGGCGATCGGCAGCTGTCGCTTGTGCTCGGTGAGGCGGTAGCGGGCGACGATGGCCGCGAAGGCGGTCCCCTCGACGGGCTTGCCCTCCAGGAGGTCGTCGATGTCGTCGTAGGTGACGCCGAGCGCGTCCTCGTCGGGCTTGCCCGGGTCGAGCGTCTCCAGGTCCGCGGTCGGGGTCTTGTGCACCAGCTCGGCGGGGGCGCCCAGCTCCTGCGCGAGGGCGCGTACCCGCCGCTTGGTGAGGCCGGTGAGCGGGACGACGTCGGCCGCGCCGTCACCGAACTTGGTGAAGAAGCCGGAGACGGCCTCGGCGGCGTGGTCGGTACCGACCACCAGACCGTCGTGCGCGCCCGCCACCGTGTACTGGGCGATCATGCGCTGCCGGGCCTTGATGTTGCCGTGCACGAAGTCCTGGTGGTGCGCGTCGCGGAAGACCGTGCCGCCGGCCAGCGCCGCTTCCAGGGCGGCGTCGCTCGCGGACCTCACGTCCACGGTCAGGACCCGGTCGGCCCGGATGAAGTCCAGCGCGAGCTGCGCGTCCTTCTCGTCGGCCTGGGTCCCGTAGGGCAGTCGCATGGCGAAGAACGTCGCTTCGTGTCCGGCGGCGCGGACCCGCTCGACGGCGAGCTGGCAGAGCCGGCCGGCGGTCGTGGAGTCCACCCCGCCGCTGATGCCCAGGACCAGTGCGCGCAGGCCCGTGGAGGTCAGACGCTCGGCGAGGAAGGCCACTCGGCGCTCGATCTCCTGCCGTACGTCGAAGGACGCGCTCACCTGGAGATCGAGGGCGATCTCCTGCTGCAGGGATATGGACGCCAGGTCGGTCACGGTTGCTCCTCGCTCGGGCCCGTGCGCGGGTCGGCACGCGCCGCCCGGCCGGGGTCACAGTCACGTGTACGGGACGGAAGCACTCTAGAGGAAGGCCGGGCACCCGTGGCCCGGCGCCCATGGCCCGGCGGACGTGGGGCGGCGGACGTGGGGCGGCCGTGACCCGGCACCTTGGCCCGGCGCCCATGGCCCGGCAGACGTGGGGCGGCGGACGTGGGGCGGCCGTGCCCCGGCGCCTTGGCCTGATGTCCCGGACCACGCGGGAGGGGTCCGGTTCCGGTGACCGCGTACGACTCCGGGACACTGGTGGTGTGCGCGCCCGGTGGTGCCTCGTTCCTGCGGCCCGCGGCGGTCGCCGACCCCGAGGTGTGGCGGCGGGTCCGCGAGGTCACGGACCTCGCGGAGGAACTGGACCGGGTGGCGCCGCTGTTGGCCGGTGGCGGGCTGGAGCGGATGATGCTCCGGGCCCGCTCCGGACCGGTCCCGGCCGGTGCGTACGAGGCGGATCCGCGGCAGTCCTGCCCGGAGCTGGTCATACGGGTGGCGGCCGAGCTCGGTGTCGGCGCGGACGCGGCGGCGCTGTACCTCCGGGTGGCGGCGCTGGCCACGCCCACCGACCGGAACGTGCGTCGGTGGAACGGCTGGACCGCCAAGCGGCACAAGGAGGTCCGTGCGGAACTCCTCGCCTCCGGCGCGGTCATGGAGGCCAAGCGGGCGCGGGCGGGCCGGACCGTGTTCCTGCCCGGGGAATGGACCGAGTTGAAGGCCCCGAACCTGCCGCTGGAGACGGTGAAGCCGGCGAGTCATCAGGTGCGCCCGCTGTGGAGCAACTCGGTCCGCGCCCCCCTTCGGCCGGGTGCTACCGACGGCTCCCCTGCACGAGATGTTCGCGCAGGCGTGGAAGCGGAGGTCCGCCAACCGCTCGTGAATGTCCGGTACTCGGACGGAAAAAAGGTGCGCACGGGCGTCGGCGTTGACAAGCTGCTCTCGTGAATCATGAACAGATCTCCGGGATCGCACACGCCGACCACCCCATAAAGGCCCCGCTCGACGACGAATCGGTACGCCGACTGCTCGAACACGGCGCACCGCGCGACGGCGAGCGGGTGCTCGACCTGGGGTGCGGTACCGCGGAATGGCTTCTGCGCGCCCTTGCCACCCACCCCCGTCTGCACGCCGAGGGCGTCGACACCTCCGAGGTGTCCGTGGAGCAGGCCCGCCGCTCGGCGGGCCTGCTCGGCGTCGAGGACCGCCTCGTCGTACACCAGCAGAAGGCTTCGGAGTTCGTCTCCGACCAGCCCTTCGACCTGGTGGTCAGCGTCGGAGCCACCCATGCCTTCGGCGGCCTGCTGCCGACCCTCGCGGCGGCGCGGGAGCACCTGGCTCCCGGCGGCCGCGTGCTGCTCGGCGAGAGCTTCTGGAACCGTGAGCCGTCCGCGGAGGCCGTCGAGATCTTCGGCGAGCTCCACGACCTGGCGACCACCGTGGACCTCATCGCCGCCGACGGGTGGGCTCCCGTACACGCCCATGTCAGCACACGCGCGGAGCTGGACGCCTACGAGTGGTCCTGCCTGGGCTCGCTGGCCTCGTGGGCCCTCGACCACCCTGCCGATCCGAACGCCGCCGAGATCCTGCGGACGGCCCACGAACGGCGTGCGGAATGGCTGCGCGGCTACCGGGACAGCTTCGGCTTCGTCTCCCTGGTCCTGCGCCCGACCTCCGGGCTGTAGTTGCCGCGGCGAGGCCGCCCGGGGCCTGCGGGCCCTCCCGGCCCGCCGTCCACCGTCCTGATGTGACGGCGCGGGGTGCGGGCGACCAGGGCCGTCCGCACCCCGGCACCACCGGCCACGGCCCGGTCTCCGCCCGTACCGCCCGGTGCCGCCCGGTGCCGCCGGTCCCGCCCGGTCCCGCCCCGGGTGATCCGGCGGCCTACGCGAGGCCGTCGGCGACCAGGCCGGCGAGGACCGCCTGGCCCAGGGCCTGCACGGCGGACTGCGGCCGGACCATCACGGTGAACTCCTTGATGCGGCCCGCCTCGTCGAAGTGGAGCAGGTCGATCCCGTGGATCTCCCGACCCTCCACCGCGGCGCGGAAGAGCAGCACCTCCGCCGGGGCCTGCGCGCCGTCGGCGCTGGTCTCGGCCGCGCCCTCGAAGTCGCCGATGTAGCGGAAGTCCTCGAAGACGCGCATGAGGACCCCGAAGAGCCCCAGGACCATGGGCCGCCCCTCGAAGGGCGTGAACTTCACCGGGCTGTAGAACCGGACGTCCTGCGTGAACAGGTCCTCCAGCGCGGCGAGATCCCGCTTCTCCACAGCGGCGCGGAAGCGTTCGGCAGTCTCCATGACCCCTCCTGATACTCATGAATCTGACTAGTCACTTTCATGAGTATGATGCAGGGGTTGGCGAGGAAGGGGAAGGGGCGACCGCGATGGCCTTGCGACATGCCGTACTGGCGGCGCTGCTGGACGGCGAGTTCAGCGGCTACGAGCTGGCGAAGTCCTTCGACATCGGCGTCGCGAACTTCTGGCACGCCCTGCCCCAGCAGCTGTACGCCGAGCTGGCCAAGCTGGAGAAGGAAGGTCTGGTGGCGGGCCGCGAGGTGGTCCAGGAGACCCGGCCCAACAAGCGCCTCTTCCAGGTCACCGAGGCCGGCCGCACCGAACTGGAGGAGTTCGCCGCGGCCCCGCTGAAGTCCTCCGTCATCCGTGACGACCTCCTCGTCAAGGTCCAGAGCGCCGACCGGATCGGCATCGAACCGGTGATCGCGCAGCTCGAGGCGCGCGCGGTCGCCGCCGACGCCAAGATCGAGTTGCTCGGCAGGGTGCTGCGCAAGATGCGCGGCGACATGGACGAGGACGAGTTCCTGCTCCACGGCGAGCGGATCGGCGGATACCTGACCGGTCTGCGCGGCCTCGCCTTCGAACAGGGACATCGCGACTGGTGCCGCCGCAGCGCGGCGCTCCTGAAGGAGAGGCTGACCCGTGCCGAACGGTGAGTACCTGCGTTACGTCGCCCTGGGCGACAGTCAGACCGAAGGCCTCGGCGACGGGGACGACACCGTGGGCCTGCGCGGCTTCGCCGACCGGTTCGCCGCCCACGTCGCCGCCGTCAACCCGGGCCTCCAGTACGCCAACCTGGCCGTCCGGGGACGCCTCGCCGGGCAGGTCCGCGCCGAGCAGCTGGGCCCCGCCCTGGACCTGCGCCCCGACCTGGCCACCGTCGTCGCCGGGGTCAACGACATCCTCCGGCCCCGGTTCGACGCCGCGGAGGTCGCCGGGCACCTGGAGGAGATGTTCGCCGCGCTCACCGGCGCCGGGGCCCGCGTGGCGACCGTGACCTTCCCCGACCTCAGCGTGCTCGTGCCCCTCGCCCGGCCCGTCGCACCCCGCATAGCCGACCTCAACGACCGCATCCGCGCCGCGGCCGCCCGCCACGGGGTCGCCGTCGCCGAGACCGCCCGGCCGGTCGCCGTGACCGACCCGCGGATGTGGACCACCGACCGGCTGCACGCCAGCCCCGTCGGCCATGCCCGGATCGCCGCGGCCCTCGCCCACGCCGTCGGCCTGCCCGGCAGCGACGACACCTGGACGCACCCGCTGCCGTCACGGCCGGCCGCACCGGGCGGCTCGACCGTGGCCGCCGAACTGCGCTGGGCGGCCGCCTTCCTCGGCCCCTGGCTGGGCCGCCGCCTGCGCGGCCGCTCCTCCGGCGACGGTCGCACGGCGAAACGCCCCGCACTGCTGCCGCCGGCCATCACCATCGACCGGGCCGGCTCTTCCGGGTCCTGACGCGCGCCGGAGCCGCTGCGGCCGTACGACGGGTCCTCGTCGTCAGTCCGCCGCTCGACCGGCCTCGATGGGGGTGTGGCTCCGCCGTCGCAGCTCCTCGCGTTCGGCGTCCGGGATCGTCATCGACTCGGCGAGCAGGGCGGCGAGCGCGTCCACCTGGGTGGTGCCGATGTCGGCGTGGAAGAGCCACCGGATGTTGTCATCGCGCGTGATGAGGTCGACCGCCAGGCGCCCGCTCCTGTCCTGCGGGGTCGTGGTCGCCGCTCGGACGTAACGCACCTGGTCGATCGGGATGTCCTGGCGGATCTCGCCCTGTTCGAGAAACGCGGTCGTCCTGGCCGTGATGATGCGGCGGTCCGTGACGGCGACGAGCGTCTTCGCCGCCGCCCGGTCCTTGTCCCTCGCCGCCGCCAGCTTCTCCTTCGCTCCGCTGAAGATCGCGGAAATCGGACCGAGAGCATCGACCTGGTCCGGGAAGCCGAGGACGCGCAGGGTCTCACCGTCCTCCAGGAACCATCGCAGGATGCGGAGGTACGGATCGAGGGCCGTCGATCCGGTTGCGCAGACGACGCCCGGAACCTCGAGCGCAGGGGCGGGCGGATGCAGCACGTCGGCCAGAGGCTGGATCGCCTCCAGCAGACGGGCGGAGGTCTGACGGGCGGCGATCGAGTCCCGCCGCTTCCCCGGCAGGGACAGCGTCTCGCGTCCGGGGAGCTCGGCGATGATGCGCAGCTCCCGCGTCAGCGCATCCACGAGGCGCCCGGTCTCGGCGAGAGCGGAGCCGAGCTCCTCGCGGAGGTCGCGCACGATGACGTCGACGAGCCGGGCCTCGTCGGCGTCCTCGCGTCCCGCCTCTCGCGCCCGCGCGGCACGGAGCGCCTGATACCCGGTCCACGCCTTGATCGACGACAGGAGCGCGTGCGCGTCGAAGACGATCGCCTCGGCGTTCGTCTCCAGGTGCTCCCTGCGCCCAGGTGGGTCGAGTCGCTGGACCTGCCGGACGTGGCCCTGGACGTTCTGCCGGTACAGCTCGAGCTGCTTGCGCAGCGCCGCTTCACTTCCCGCGACGTTCTCCCACAGGGACGTCGGAACCGATCCGACCTTCCGCGCCTGGTCGACCACGCGATCGACGGTGGCGACGAGCGCCGTCAGCTCGGACCACTGCCCCTGACGGATGGTCGTGAGGACCTGGCTCGTCAGCGCGATGTTGGTTCCGACCAGACCGGTGAGCTCACTCAGCTCCATCTGAAGGGCGACCATGGCCAGCGCCTGCCCCATCTCGGCAGCGGCCTTCAGCTTGCTCACGGCGGTCACGGGGATGAGGCGGGCCTGCTTGAAGCCACCGGCGAAGAGCACGGTTCCGAGGTTCGCGCCGTCCTTGACGGCGAGCGTTCCGCCGGCCTGCAGGAGGGCCCGTGTCGCGTCGCTGAGCTTGTAGAGCCCCTGCGCGCCGGCGAACGCGGTCCCGAGGCCGCCGGCCAGGGTCGCCGTGTTTCCGATCGAGGCGACGACGGTGGCGATCTGGCTGCGGTCGGCGGCCGACACGAGTCCGAAGTCGATCAAGCCGAGTTCGAGCTCCGCCGGGACCTTGCCGAAGACCACGGCGATTCCGGGGAGCACCTCCGCCAGGACCGTCGACGCGCTCGTCGCGTCGATGTCCGCGTCGGGTATCGGATCGTCCGCGGCAGGTGGGCCGGCGGGATCGCTCTCACCGCTGCGCTCAGGCTCGACGATCTCCATCGAGTCCGAAGGGTCCTGCATGTGTTCTCCTCACCGCGGGGGTGCGCAACGGCCGGACCTCGTCCGGGTCCACGGGCGGAGTCTACGGCGCGACGCCCTGCGGTTCGGCCCGAATCCACCGGGCCGATTCCGGAGCGGCCGCACGAGGAGGACACAGCCCTGGACCTCGCACCGCACCACCTCTGTGGCGGCCCGCCGCAGGATCAGATGTCGCCCTGGACCAGGGCGTGCAGATGCTGGTCGTGCCAACCGTCCGCGTGCAACAGCGCGCTGCGCTGGGTGCCTTCCAGGGTGTATCCGGCCTTGTCCGCCACCCGGCACGAGGCCGGGTTCGCCGTCGAGTGGCACAACCGGAGCCGGTGCAGGCCGAGATCGTCCAGCGCCCATCGGCTGACCCGCCGGGTCGCCTCGACCGCGACGCCCGCACCGCGTGCCGCGGGCAGCAGCCAGTACACGATCTCCGCGCTGCCGCCCTGGAGGTCGATGTCGCCCCAGCCGATCAGGCCCACGGCCGCACCGTCCGGCCGGGCGACGGCCCAGAACGCGGCGAGCTCGGCCTGCCATCGCCGACGCATGCGCTCGATCCTCTGCCGCGCCTCTTCGGGAGAGTTCACCAGCAGCCGGTTCCAGAGACGGATCGTCCGGTCCTGGCCGGCGGCGAACAGGACGTCCGCGTCATCCGCCTGCCAGGGGCGCAGCTCCCACCCGTCGGACAGCGCGAGCACGGGCTGTTCCGACCCGGCCATACGGCCTGCGGGAACGACGTGCGGGATCGGCGAGTCGGAGATCATCGCGGCATCCTGCCACAGCTCCCGGCCCGGGGCGCCCGTACGGTCACCGCTTGCGCGGCCACCATCCCGCGCGCCTGCGTGAGCCGCGCGGGCCGCGCTCGGAGCGCAGGGGTGGCGCCAGGGCGAAGACCACGGTGATGTGCGCGCCTCCCCGCGGGGCCTGCGCGATCCGCATCGAGCCCCCGGTGACGGTCGCGGCCCTGCGGGCGATGTCGAGGCCGAGCCCCGAGGAGCCCGTGCTGCTCCCGCGCGAGAGGGCCCGGTCCGGTTCCGGGATGCCCGGTCCGGAGTCCTCCACCACCAGCTCCACGGCCTGGGCGGTACGGGCGACGCGGACCGCGAACGCGGTACCGGGCGGGGTGTGGCTGAAGACGTTGCCGATGAGCGCGTCCACCACCGCGGCGATGTCGTCGTCGCTGAGGCTGACGGCCGTGGGCTCCTGGGTGAGGTCGAGGGAGCAGGCGCGGTCCTGCTGCTCCGCGAGGACCGCCCAGAAGGCGGTCCGGCGCCGTACGACATCGGCGGCCTCGGAGCGGGGGCAGTCGGACGGGCCGGGCGGCCCCGGCGGCCGCGTCACGATCGCCTGCGGGACCGTACCCGTGTCCGCGCTGCGCATGCCGTGGCCCATCGGGCCCACGGCGAGCGGGGTGCGCGCCGCGGCGATGATGGCCTGGAGTTCCGATTCCAGCGCGTGCACCGCCGCCTCGACCCTGGCCGACTCCGGTGTGCCCGCCATCCGTTCCGATGCCAGGTGCAGGGCGGTCAGTGGGGTGCGCAGCCGGTGGGAGAGGTCGGCGACCAGTTCGCGTTCGATGGCGAGCAGTTCGGTCATGCGGTGGGCCATGGCGTTGAAGGCGACGCCGGCGTCGCGCAGTTCCTTGGGGCCCATGGGCTCCACCCGGGTGTCCAGATTGCCCTGACCGAGGGTGTGCGAGGCCTGGGCGAGCTTCTTGGAGGACCGGACGACCTTCGCGCCGAGCCGGTCGGCGACCAGGACCGAGCCACCGACCAGACCGACCGCGAGGAGCAGCATGACCGCCCAGGAGGCCTTGACCCCGCGGGTCAGTTCCTCGTCGGGGACGAAGTTCTCGATGACGGCGACCCGGTCGCCGGGGAGGACCACCGGCTGCAGGCAGATCCATCCGCCGGGGGTCTTCTGGGAGATGGACTCGCGTCCCTGCTGGGCTCGTTCGAGCAGTTTCACGGGTGCCTGGGAGTCGCCGAGGCTCTGGGCGTCGGGGAGATGGATGACCAGGTGTTCGGCCGCGTCGAGTCCGGCGGCGGATTCCCGTAGCGCGGACGGATCCGTGGTGAGCGTGAGGACGGGTGCGAGGGCGGCGGCGCGCTGCTCGGCCGCGGTGACGCTCTGCTCCTTGACCAGCGACATCACCAGTGCGCCCAGGGGTATGAGGAAGGAGAGGGCGACCATGGATGTCACGGCGAGCGCGACTCCCGCCAGTGAGCGTCTCACCGCGGGGCCACCAGCTTGATGCCGACGCCGCGGACCGTCAGCAGGTAGCGCGGGGCCGCCGCGCGTTCGCCGAGTTTGCGGCGCAGGGACGACAGGTGCACGTCGACGGTCTGGTCGTCGACGTACGGCTCGCGCCAGACCTCGGTCAGCAGTCGGCGTTTGGAGACGACCTGGCCGGTGTGGTGGGCGAGGAAGGCCAGGAGGTCGAACTCCCGCCGGGTGAGGTGGAGCTCCCGGCCGGCCAGGTACGCGGTGCGCGCGCCGGGGTCCACCGCCAGTTCGCCCACGGTGGTGGCGCCCATCGGGTCGGCGGCCGGTGCCGGCCGCGCGCCCTGCGCACTGCGGGCGGTGCCGGTGGGGGGCACGTGGCTGGTGCGCCGCAGGACGGCGGAGAGGCGGGCGATGAGCTGTCCTCCGGAGAAGGGCTTGACCAGGTAGTCGTCGGCGCCCGCGTTGAGGAGCTTGATGATTTCGGTCTCGTCGTCGCGGGCGGTGGCTACCAGGACGGGGACGGACGATATGCCCCGGATCATGCGGAGTGCGTCTCCCCCGTCCAGATCGGGCAGGCCGAGGTCGAGGACCACCGCGTCGACGGGCGTCTGGGTGACCTCGCGCAGGGCCCCGAATCCGTCGCCCACGCTGCGTACCGCATACCCGTGCTCCGCCAGGACCTCGATGAGTGACTGGCGGATGCTGGGGTCGTCTTCCACGACCAGGACGCTGGGCATGGGCACACCTTAGGGGTTCGGTCCCCGCACCTTTCAGTGGGTGTCGAACGTGGGGCCGTCGTCGGTGAGGCGCAGGTGTACGGGGTGGTCGGCGACCGGAATGGTGCAGCCCTCCTTCGCGCTGCAGCTGGCGTAGCCGAGCAGCACCGTGGCGTCCCCGTTCCCGTCGGCGCGGACGGGCAGGGTGGTGGTGACCGGGCCGTCCGGGTAGACGGGCATCGGGGCGTCGACGCCGGGGACGCTGATGGACCGTACTTCGGCGGCGGCCGTCAGCTTCCCGTCGGTCTTCAGGACGCCGGTGACGTCCACCGAGGTCGGCCGGCCCACGCCTTCTATGCCGGTGGGCGGCAGTTCGGTGCTGTACAGGTGGAAGCCCTTCTTCTCGGGGGTGAAGACGGCGGTCAGCGTGCCCTTCGAGGCCTGCCAGTCGGCCACCGAGAGGGTGACGGTGACCCCGTTCTCGGTGAAGGTGGTCGTGGGCGCCGACGCCTTCGCCGCGGCGGCGCCGGCCGGGGCCTTGTCGGCGGACTGGTCGCCGCAGGCCGTGAGCGCGGCCAGCGAGAGGAGGGCGACCACGGTTCGGGTCGTCCGGGTACGCCTGATGCGCGGGGAAAGGTTCATCTGTGTCTCTGTGCCTTTTGTGTCGGGAATACGAATCGAATCGGTACGGGGTCCGTCCGCTCACACGGCGGTGGTGAAGTCCGCGCTCCACAGCTGCAGTCGGTACACCAGGTCGTTCCACACGCCGGCGGCCAGCAGTACGCCGACGAGTACGAGCATTCCGCCACCGATCCGCAGGACCCACGGGTAGTGGCGTTTGACCAGGCCGAAGGCGCCCAGTGCGCGCCGGAAGGCCAGCGCGGCCAGGACGAACGGCATCCCGAGGCCGAGACAGTACGCCGCCATCAGCAGCGCCCCTCGGCCCGCGCCGGCCTCGCTCCAGGCCAGCGCCTGCACGGCGGCCAACGTCGGGCCGATGCAGGGCGTCCAGCCGACCGCGAACACCGCGCCCAGCACGGGGGCTCCGGCGAGCCCGAGGGCGGGACGGCGGTGGCTGCGGAACTCGCGTTGGGTGAATCCCGGCAGGAACCCCATGAAGGACAGCCCCATCAGCACGGTGAAGACACCGAGCACCCGGGTGATCACCTCCTGGTGGGCCAGCAGGGTGCGGCCGAAGTACCCGAACAGGGCGCCCCCGGAGACGAGGACCGCCGTGAAGCCGAGGACGAAGAGCAGCGCGCCGGCCGCCATCCTGCTGCGGCGCCCGCCGCGGGCCTCCGCCAGGTCGGAGACCGACAGGCTGGTCACATAGCTGAGGTAGCCCGGTACGAGCGGCAGCACGCACGGCGAGAGGAAGGAGACGAGTCCCGCGAGGAACGCCACCGGAGCGGCGATGGTCAGGGTCCCGTGGAGGAGGGAGGGGGTGTCCGCGGCGGCGAGTACCAGGCCCGTCGTCATGACGTCTCCTCCAGCACCCGGGCGAGCAGGGGGCCGAGTTCGTCCTCGGTGACCGCGCCGCCGATGCTGACGGCGATGCGGCCGCGGCGGTCGATCACGAGGGTCGAGGGGATCGCCTGCGGGTTGAGGAGGGCGGGGGGAAAGCGGAGCAGGAGCTCCCCGGTGGGGTCGTGGAGGCTGGGGAAGTCGAGGCCGTGGGCGCGGACGAAGGACCGGGCCGCCGCGCGGTCCGGGTCGCGGGTGTTGATCCCGAGGAACCGGACGCCACGGTCCCGGGTCCGCCGTTCGATCCGCGCCAGGTCGTCCGCTTCCGCCCGGCAGGGCCCGCACCAGGACCCCCAGACGTTGACCACGACGACCTGTCCCCGGAAGTCGTCGAGGCCGACCGGCTTCCCGCCGAGGTCGTCGCCCGCCGTCGCGGGCGCTGCGGGCCGGTCGGCGGGGGCGATGACCGTGGCCTCGGCCGCCGACCTGACCACGGCGCCGGCGGTGGTCACCGGTTCGGCCGCCGCCTCCGTGCGGCTGCCGTCGGCGGCGACCGTGCCGAAGGCGGCGAAGACACAACCGGCCGCGGCCGCCACGAGGGCGGCTCCGGCCAGGGCTGTCGTACGCACCTGGGCCCCGCGCGGGCCGGCTGGTCTCACGCGGCCCACTTGCGCAGGAAGGCGTTGATCCCCTCCGCCGTCAGGGAGGGGTTGCCCGTGGTGTGGGTGTCGGTACGCACCTTGCCGGACGAGTTGACGACGACCAGCACGGGCATCGTGTAGGTACCGCCCGCGGGGCTGTACTTGCGCAGGAGTGCGGAGTTGGCGGAGCTGTTGCCACCGATGTCGATCTTGACCAGGTGGTACGAGGCTCCGAGGATCGCGGCTGTCTGCGGCTGGGCGAACACCTTGTCGGCGGCCTTGCAGTTGCCGCACCAGTTGGCCCCGAAGTCGAGCAGCACCATCCTTCCGTCGGCCTTGGCGGCGGCCAGTGCGGCGTCGATCTGCTTCTGCCCGTCGGCGGAGCTGTCGTAGCCGGGCCCGGGGACCCGGGCCGGGGCGGCGGGCGCCGCGGACGTACGGGCGGCCTTGGGGGCCGTGGAAGCGCTCTTGGACCGGGAGGGCGTCGGTGAGGAGGAGGCCTGGGTGGTGGCGGACGCCGACGGCGAGGCCGACGCGTTCGGGGAGGCCTCGGTGGACGCGGAGGCCGACGGCACGGCGGAGGCGAGGGTGGTGGCGGACTGTCCGAGGGTGGTCGGCGAGGCGGAGCCGGCGCTCTCGGAGGACGGCCCGCAGGCGGCGCACAGCCCTGCCGCGACCACGGCGGCGGCGACGAGCGGCAGCCGGACACCCAGGGGCGCGGCGGAGCGGGGCTGCGCGGCGTGGCCGGTACGGACGGGTCGGTGTATGCGAGAAGTCATGGCGAAGACACCCCAAGGCGCGCGGAGAACTACGGGAAGGGCGAGAAGCCTCCCGACTCGATGAAGCCGGTGGTCCGACGGATCGCCGGGGCGGTGTGCCCGGGCGCCGAAGGCCGATCGGCTGACGTGAGCATAGGACCGCGGCGGGCCCTGCGAACCGCCTGAGTGCGATCTTGAGGTTCCCCTAAGGAACAGCTCACCTTCCGCTTCGTCGGGACCCGTCCGATGAGCGCATACGGGGAGGCAATCCCCGCGAAAGGGATCAGGGGGACGAGCGGTGCGGACCGGCCGAAGCGCTCACGCCCCCGCTGTCCTGCCCGTGTGGTGGCGCCCCTACGGGCCGGCCGGTCGGGGGGCCGACCAGGCCGCCGTCAGAACGATGTCTCGCGGACGCCGGCCTTGGCCACCGGGTCGATGGTCGCGGTGACGACCGACCGGTGGTCCGAGCTGCTGAACGTGACCGTCAGGGTTTCGTCGTCGGTCTGCGAGGTGGTGGCCTTGAAGCCGCGGCTCGGGACCGCGGAGATCAGGCATACGCCCCGGCTCCCGTACCGCACCGTGACCTTGCCGCCCTGCGAGGGGACGGTGTGCAGGCCCGGTCCGCCGTTCTCGCAGTCGACGCCGGGTTTGGGTGCGGTGGTCCGGGCGGTCGCCGAGGGCTTCGCGGACGGGGAGGACGGAGCCGAGGGGGTCGGAGCCTCGGTCACGGTGGGCGAGGGGCTCGGGGACGCGGAGGCGGTCGGGGACGGCGGGCCCGGCGAGGTGTTCTGCACCGCCGGCCAGGCCGGCGGCGAGTCGAAGACCATGGGGGCGGACCGGGCCACCGGGGGCGTATGGCGGGTGGAGCCGACGACGAACTGGACCGTGGCGAGCACGGCCGTCACGCTGGTGGCCGTGCACGACAGCCATATGAACAGGAAGCGCGGAAATCGAGGCACGGCCCCATAGTGGCGGACGGACCGGGTCGCGCGTCACCACCTCCCCCGCCCGGCGGATGGGAGCACCGGCGCCCCACGGTGCCGGAGGCAGGAACACGGACGTCCTCCGACCCG
>NZ_JBGBPT010000094.1:0-35655 GCF_041106355.1 Streptomyces sp. BF23-19
CGGGCAGCCGGGGGGGAGGTGGCCGGTGCCGAGGGGCCGGTGGGGGGTGGCGGGCATGGGGGGTGCGGGTCAGAGGTGGCGGGGGGGAAGTTCCTACTTCGACGTTCCGAAGTCCTGCGTCCACCACGGGCCGCCGTCGCCCTTGTGCACGCCTATGCCGATCTCCCGGAAGGAGCAGTTGAGGATGTTGGCCCGGTGGCCGGAGCTGTTCATCCACGCCTTCATGACCGAGTCGGCGTCCGACTGGCCGCGGGCTATGTTCTCGCCGAGGCGGGACCAACCGTAGCCGGCGGCCTCCACCCGGGAGGTCATGGTGGACCCGTCGGGTCCGGTGTGGGACATGACACCGCTGCGGGCCATGGTGTCGCTGTACGCGCGCGCTGCGGCGGCCAGCTTGCCGTTCACGGTCAGGGGGCCGCATCCGGCGGCGGACCGCTCCTTGTTGACCAGGGCGAGGACCGCGGACTCGTCGCCGGAGGAGCTGCCGGAACCGCCCGACGAGCCGCCGGTGGATCCGCCGGACGAGCCCCCGGACCCGCCGGACCCGCCCGAGGTACCGGAACCGCCGCCCGTGCTCCCGCCGGACGTACGCGGGGGCTTGCCGGCCGGGGTGGACTTGGTCGGGGTGTTCTCCTCCGCCGCGGGCTTCGCCGGCGCCGCCGACTCCGTACCTTCCGCGGCCGGAGTCGCGGGCGGCAGCGAGCCCGTGGCGGCCGCGGCATCGGCGGTGACCTCGGGGAGCGGAGCGGTGGGGCTCGCCGTCCCGGCCGTGTCCGCGGGGGTAGGCGTCCCGGACTTCGCCCCGCCGGCGCCGTCGGCCCGCTGGTCCACCTGCGTACCGCCGCCGGAATCGGCCACGGCGACGCCGACCGCCACCGCCGCGGCGGCCGCGGTCAGGGACAGGACGATGCGGGTACGCATCGCCTTCTTCCGCCGTGCTTCGACGCGGGACGGCGTTGCGGGAGTTCGGCTGCTCATGCCTGTAGCACCTCACAGAGGGAAGGGGGTGGGGTGCGACCGAGCCTAGGGTTGTGATCAGTGAAATCCGCGCGCTGGAGGGCTTCTTCAAGTTCCCTTAAGGAAGCCCGCAGGATCGGCTCAGGGGACGACTCGGGTCATCCCCTGCCATTCGGTCGATACGGACCCGGCGGAGATCGGCCGGCTCGGCGTCGACTTCCGGACCCGACCGCGCGATCGGGGCTCCGCCACGGGCGGGGCGGGTGCGCACCGGCGGCGTGTGATCATGTCCGTCGACAGATCCGCACCTCATGGGGGGACCATGCGCACCCGCACCACCACCGCCACGACCGGTCTCGTGACCGCGCTCGCGGCGCTGCTCGTCCTCGCCGGCTGTACCGCCCCGGGAGACAGCCGGCCCGCGGCGTCGAGCTCCGTGGCCTCCGTGCCCGCGCAGAGCGGCGGCGGGTCCGGCTTCGAGGGACCCCGGCCCCAGGACCAGAACCTGCTGGCCTGGACCGGGGACCCCAACGACGCGGGGCACGTCACCGCCCAGTCGTCGGCCGGGGTCGGCGGCCGGGTCACCCTGGTACGGATCGTGCTGCGCGAGCAGATCACCTGGTCGAACGTGTGGCTGGGCCTGGCCGGTATCGACCCGAACGCCCAACTCGCCAACTGCTACCTGGGCGTGTACGACGCCAAGGGCACCCTCGTCGCGACCACCCCGGACATCTCCCCCCAGTTGATGACCGACGCGATCGCCAAGCCGTTCGCCCTCGGCAAGCCGTTCACCGCCGCTCCCGGCACCTACTTCATCGCGCTGCTGCTCAACGGCACTTGGGCGACCAACGGCCTCACCCTGAAGTCCACGGGCGCCGGCATCTCGGTCAACGCGGGCCTGACGCCACCGAACCTCCGGTACAGCAACCTGCTGACCGGTCAGACCTCGCTGCCGGCCACGGTGAACCTCGCCGAGCAGTCCACGAGCACCATCAACACCGGCTGGGCCAGCCAGTGGTACGCGATCTCCTGAACCGCGACACCTCCGCGCTCACACCCGGGTGACCGCGGCCACCGGCACCCCGGCGCAACGGGCGGTACCGGCGGCTTCATGCCGGTACCAGGCGGAGTCGACGACCCTGCCGTCGGGGAGCGTGCGCGACGCAGGAGGGGTCAGTCCCGGATGGAGACGATCTTGCGGGTGGCCAGGTCGGCCTGGACGAAGACCTTCGTCGTGTCGCCGCCCCACGTCAGCGTGACCGTGGCATCGGTCCGGCCCGTTCCGCTGCCGGTGGAGGTGACCTTCCACTTGAGCGGCACGTTCTGCGCGCGGAGCACGCCGTCCGCGTGGTTGGTCTCCTCCCACTTCCTCAACTCCGCCTGGAGCGGGGCCGAGAGGTAGAAGGCACGCAGGCTGTCCGCGGTCGCCCCGTCGCCGTCGTACACCGCGTCGATGTAGGAGCCGTAGAAGTCGGCGATCCGGGTGAACGCGCCTTCGGGGCTGCCGGAGACGGACGGAGCCGCGGCGGTGGCCCGGGCCGGCGCCCCCGCTTCCGGTCCGTTCGCCGAGGCGCTGGTGACGAGGGTGAGGGTGAGTGCGGCGGTGGCCGCGAGGGTGAGGGAGGCGGTTCGCCTGGCCGAGAACGTGGACATCTGCTGAGCCTTTCCTCGAGCTGAGTGGCTGTACGGACCGACGCCGTCCCGGTCCCGTCCGGTTCGCGGAATGCGAGAAATGGCCGAAAGGTCACGCCTCCGGCCGTATCGGGCCGGTCAGGGGCCCGCCCGCGCACCGACCGGCCCTCGTACGGCGGCGCGAACGCATCGCTCGACCGGGGGACGATCACCGCGGGGCGGAATGCCGTGCCCGGGGCGGAGGTTGGTGCGGACGCGACACTCAACCCGGACGCACTGGAGAGCTCATGAAGATCGGCATCATCGGCGCGGGCAACATCGGCGGCAACCTGACCCGTCGGCTCACGGCCCTCGGGCACGAGGTCTCCGTGGCGAACTCGCGCGGCCCCGAGACCCTGGCCGCGCTGGCCGAGGAGACCGGCGCCACCCCCGTCAGCGTGGCGCGAGCGGCGCGCGGCGCCGAGATCGTCGTGGTCACGATCCCGTTCAAGAACGTGCCGGACCTTCCGGCGGGCCTCTTCGACGAGGCCGCCGAGGGCTTCGCGGTCATCGACACCGGCAACTACTACCCGCGCGAGCGCGACGGCCGGATCGCCGGCGTCGAGGACGAGGGCCTCACCGAGAGCCGCTGGACCGAGCGGCACCTCGGACACCCCGTCATCAAGGCCTTCAACGGCACCTACGCCCAGGACATCCTCGACCGGCACCGCCCGGCGGGCGCGGCGGACCGGATGGCGCTGCCCGTCGCGGGCGACGACGCGGTCGCGAAGAAGACCGTACGCGCCCTGATCGAGGAACTCGGCTTCGACACCGTCGACGCGGGCGGCCTGGACGAGTCCTGGCGCCAGCAGCCCGACACCCCCGTCTACGGGCTGCGGGAAGGCGTCGACGCGGTCACCAAGGCCCTGGCCGAGGCCGCCCCGACCCGCCCGGAGGCCTTCCGCGGCTGACCGCGGACGCGGGCTCCGGTCCCGGGGCCCGGCTGCTCCGCCCGCCGGCCTCGGAAGGGAACGGCGCAGCCACGGTGGGGCGCGCCCCGATGACGTGGCGCCTCCCACCGGGCGGCATATGTCGGTGGGTGACCTACCATGCAGACATGAGTGATCGTGCGATGCAGGAACCGACCCTCCTCCTCCTGACCGCGCTCGCGGACGAGCCCCGCCACGGGTACGCGATCGCGCGCGAGGTGGAGCTGATCTCGGGCGGACGCGTCAAGATGCGGACCGGCACCCTGTACGGGGCCCTGGAGCGGCTGCTGGGTCAGGGGCTGATCGAGGTCCACGAGGAGCAGATCGTCGACAGCCGGCTGCGCCGCACCTACAGCCTCACCGCCGAAGGCCGCGAGAGCCTGGCCGCCGAGGCGCAGCGGATCGCGGCCACCGCGCGCGAGGCGGCGCGCCGGCTGGGCGTCTCCGGAGAGACCGCCACGGCGTGAGCCGTCGTCTGATGCGCCTGTATCCCGCCGGTTTCCGCCGCGCCTTCGGCGACGAGGTGGCCGAGGCCTACCGGGAGGCGACCGAGGGCGCCGGCCCGATCACCCGGCTGCGGGAGGCCTTGGACATCGTGGCGCACGCGCTCCGGCTCCGCCTGGGGGTGGGTTCGGCGCACCGCGGCGGGCGCCTGTTCGCGGCGACGGCGCCCTTCGCGCCGGCCGCGACGGGCGCGTATGCCGCGTTCCTGCTCGCCTCGACGCTCAATCTCGCGTACGTCACCGGTCTCCCGGACCTCGAGGCCCCGCTCGGGTATGCGATGAGCGGCTTCTCCGCACTGACCCTCATCGGCGCCGAGATGGCGTTGAGCGGGCGCTTCGCCGTCGGCGCGCGGACCGCGTTCGCGGGGGTCGTGGGAAGCACGGTGTGCTTCGTCATCTCCGTCCTGCCGGGCGTTCTGGACATGCCGTTGGCACACCTGGCGTACCTGACCCCGCCTCTGGCGATCGCCGCACTCCCGCTGCTCTGTCCCCCGGACCTGCACCCGGCCACCCGGCCTGCCGGATCAGGACCACGACAGGGCTGGTGGCGCTGCTGCTCTGGGCCCCGCTGTTCATGGTGCTGCTGGGCCTGCTCGACGCGGGCGGGCTCGGCATGGTCCCGCTGTGGCGCTTCGCCGTGACCGTGACCGCCGCCCTGGCTCTGGCGGGCGGCCCCGCGCTGTCCGGGATCCGTACGTCCGGTCGGTTCGCCCTGGCCGCGGCCCCGTTCCTCGCCCTCGGCCACTTCGCGGGGGTGGTGGGTTAGGACACCGCGCTGCCGTGCCTGGTCCTGCCCGCGGCCACGGGCCTGGCCGTGCGCCTGTGGCGTCGTCGGCACTCGGACCCGGCGGGCCACGCCTGATCCGACGGCGCCGAGGGCCGGGGCAGGGGCGGTCAGACCTCGGCGTCGATGCCGGATCCGGCGACGCTGATGCGGATCTTGGACTGGCCGTGGCCGAGTTCCTCCCAGTCCTCCATGAAGCGTGCCGACAGCCCGTGTCCGGCGGCGAGGTCGACGAGGGTCTGGGTGCGGTAGTAGAAGTCCTCGCGCAGCACCTGGTGTTCGGTGCCGGTGGTGCGGTCGAAGGTGAAGTCGAAGTGACCTCCGGGCGCCAGGACCCGGCCCACGTGGGCGAAGCACTCGTCGATGACGTCGATCGGTGAGTGCGAGAAGACGCTGTGCGCGTGGACGACGTCGAAGTAGCCGTCGGGGAGGAAGTCCAGCGTCAGGTTCTTGGTGAGGGTCAGGTGCGGGACCTTGGCCTGGAGCCCCCGCTCGGTCAGGGTCCGCTTCGCCGCGATGAGGATGTCGGGCGAGATGTCGATGCCGTAGTAGTGGCCCGCGTCGAGGTGGTCGATGAATCGCCAACCGGCGCGGAGGTTGCCGCAGCCGATGTCCAACATGCGGGCGCCGGGCTTCAGGCCGTGCCGGACGAGGTAGTCGAACTGCATCTGCCCGAGCGCGAGCCAGCGTTCGTGGGTCTGGCTGCCGACCGCGGCCTCGGGGTTGCGGCGGGTGTCCGAGGCCATCACGGCCCGGTAGTAGCTGACGTGGTCGGGGTGCTTGAAGGCCAGCCACCGGTCGCGGGCGGCCCGCTTCAGGTAAGGGGCGATGCGGTGCGGACGGCTCGCGGCGTAGCGGACCTTGTGGACGAGGGACTCCCGGTTCGCGGTGAGGTTCTTCCTGGTGGCCATGAGCACTCCGTCTCCATCGCAACGTGAATCCTCGACGGCAGGCAGGAGCGACTGCCGCCGGAAGGATCTTCGGATCCCACCACACGTCGGTGACCGACATATACAAACCACTGGACTGCCCCGGGAAGCGGAGAGCGCGGTACGGCGTACGCACGGACAGTTCGCGAATATGGATGTTTGCGGCGATATCACCCAGATTGCCACTCGGCGCCCTGGCGGTCCACGCAACGCGCCCAGGGGCGTGACGCCCCGTCATTCATGCTTCTGGCAGCATGAAGAGATGGTGGACATACATCGGAAGGTCAGCTCGGGATCACCGCTGGAGCCTCGGATCGGCTTCTCGCGCGCGGTGCGGACGGGTCGGTACGTCGCCGTCGCGGGAACCGCCCCCATCGCGGACGACGGCTCCACCGTCGGCCCCGGCAACGTCCACGCCCAGACCGTACGGTGCCTGGACATCGCCGAAGGGGCCCTGCAGGAGGCCGGGGCGTCACTGGAGGACGTGGTGCGGACCCGCGTCATGCTCACCGATGTGACGCGGTGGCGGGAAGCCGCGCGGGCGCACGGCGAGCGGTTCGCCTCCGTCCGGCCCGTCACCACCTTCGTCGAGGTGTCCCGATTCATCGATCCCGAGTGGCTCGTCGAGGTGGAGATCGACGCGGTGATCGCCTCTGAACGGGGCTGAGGGGGCAGGGTCCTCCGGCCCGGTCAGGTCCGGTCGTCCGGTCCGGTCCGGTCGTCCGGTCCGGACGAGTCACACGGCCGGAGCGGGCCGTTCCCGTTCCCGTTCCCCCAGCAGCCGGGTGCGGAAGAGGTCGAGGACGGTGTCGAGCGCCTGCCGGGTGGGCTGACCCGGTTCGTCGATGAGGTGTTCCGTCAGGACGGAGTGCGGCGCGAGGGCGCCCTGCGGGTTCGCCGCGCTCGCGTCCAGCTCGACGGCGACGAAGGCGTCCCCGAGTTCCCGGCGGAGGTGGGCGAACCGGTCGCCGGGGACGAGCCGGTCGCCCCGGAAGCGCAGCCCGAGCACCTGGAGCCCCTCGCGCTCGCACCGTCCGCGGACGACCGCGAGGTCCTCGGGGCTGATGTCGATGGTGCGCGCGCGGCTCGCGGTACAGGCCAGCGGGAGCGAGGGCTGGGACAGCACGGGGGCGACGAGGCGCTCGTCCGTGGCCATCGCCAGGGCGAATCCGCCGGTCAGGCACATCCCGACGGCCCCGACCCCGGGACCGCCGCAGCGCTCGTGTTCGGCGGCCGCCAGCGCGCGCAGCCACCCCACGACGCGCGAACTGCGCCCCGTGGCCAGCAGCGTGAACTCACGGCTCACGCACACCTTCCACAGCGACGAGGCCATGGAGCGGCCGGCGCTCGACCGGCCCACCCTGCCGGGATCCGCGTCACGGCCGGGTTCGCCGAAGAGCACCGGGAGTACGGCCGTACAGCCCGCCGCCGCGACGTTCTCGGCGAACTCGATGACCTTGGGGGTGATGCCCGGGATCTCCGCCATGACGATCACCGCGGGGCCCGTGCCCCGGCGCAGGATCCGGCGGGTGGCGCCGTCGTGGGTGAACGTGCTCTTCTCGAACCCGCTCAGGTCGTGGTCTGCCACGCGCCCGGCTCCTTCCGACGGCTCTCTCCTGGACTGCATCAAGTTACCGACAGGTAGAGCCTTCTGGTCAAGGCTCACGCGGCAGGTTGTGGTGCGGCCGCCGCGGACGGCGCGAGTGATCCGCGCGAGCGATCCGCGCGAGCGATCCGCCGGCCCGCCCCCTCGTTCACCCGGACGGCGGTGTGCGCCGGGCGGGCGGAGTACGGCCGGGCGAGGCTGGGGTGGAGCGGCTGCGCCCGCCGTGGGCCCTCGCCCGGTCCGGTCGGGGCCGGTCAGGTACCGCCCGAGGAGGCTCACGCGATGGAGAACGGCCCCGGCCACGACGCCTCCGGATCGATCGGCGCCGCTCACCGAGCAGCGCGCGCCGGCGGCGCCTTCGCCGACCGCGCCGACTTCGACGACGCCACGCGCGGCTTCGTCGCCGCCCTGGAGCCCTGCGTGATCAAGGCCGAGGACGGGAGTGTCGTGTGGGACGGCGACGCCTACGCCTTCCTCAACGGGGACCGTCCGGACACCGTCCATCCCAGCCTGTGGCGCCAGAGCCGCCTCGTCGCCCTCCAAGGCCTCTTCCGGGTGGTCGACGGCGTGTACCAGGTGCGCGGCCTGGACCTGTCGAACATGACCCTCGTCGAGGGTGACCGCGGCGTCGTCGTGATCGACCCGCTGATCAGCGAGGAGACGGCGGCCGCGGCCCTCGCCCTGTACCGGGCCCACCGCGGTGACCGGCCGGTCACCGGCGTCCTCTACACCCACAGCCACGCCGACCACTTCGGCGGCGTCAAGGGGGTCACCACCCAGGCGGAGGTCGACGCGGGCCGGGTCCCGGTCCTGGCCCCCGAGGGCTTCCTCGAACACGCGGTCAGCGAGAACGTCTACGCCGGCACCGCCATGGCCCGCCGCGCGGGATACATGTACGGGGCCGGCTTGCCCAAGGGCCCGCGCGGCCAGGTCGGCGCGGGCCTGGGCCAGAGCACCTCCACCGGCCGGGTGACGCTGATCCCGCCGACCGTCGACATCACCCGCACCGGCCAGGAGGAGAGTGTCGACGGCGTGCGCATGGTCTTCCAGCTCACCCCGGGCACCGAGGCACCGGCCGAATTCAACGTGCTGCTGCCCGATCACCGGGCGCTGTGCATGGCCGAGAACGCCACCCACACCCTCCACAACCTGCTGACCCTGCGCGGCGCCCTGGTCCGCGACCCGCACGCCTGGGCCACGTACCTCACCGAGTCCATCGCGCTGTTCGGCGACGCGTGCGACGTCGTCTTCGCCTCCCATCACTGGCCCACGTGGGGCCGCGAGCGGGCCATGTCCTACCTGGCGCAGCAGCGAGACCTGTACGCCTACCTCCACGACCAGACGGTGCGGCTGCTCAACCAGGGGTACACGGGGTCCGAGATCGCCGAATCGCTGCGCATGCCGCCGGCGCTGGAGGCCGCCTGGCACACCCACGGCTACTACGGGTCGGTCAGCCACAACGTCAAGGCCGTCTACCAGCGGTACATGGGCTGGTTCGAAGGGAACCCGGCCCTCCTGTGGCAGCACCCGCCGGTGGAAGCGGCCCGCCGCTACGTCGAGTTCATGGGCGGCGCCGCGGAGGTCCTGCGCCGTGCCCGGACCTCCTTCGAGCAGGGCGACTTCCGCTGGGTGGCCCAGGTGGTCGACCACGTCGTCTTCGCGGACCCCTCGAACGCGCGGGCCCGGGAGCTGCAGGCCGACGCCCTGGAGCAACTCGGCTACGGCGCCGAGAACGGCACTTGGCGCAACTTCTACCTCACCGGCGCCCAGGAACTGCGCGGCGAGCAGGTCGGGACCCCGGCCACCGCCGCGTCCCCGGACGTGCTCGCCGCCCTGAGCCTGGACCAGCTGGTGGACTCCCTCGCCGTACGGATCGACGGGCCGCGGGCCTGGCACGCGGACGTCGCCGTACGGTTCGTCCTGCCCGGCTCGGACCCGCTGACGCTGCGCCTGGCCAACGGCGTACTGACGGGCGTCCGCGGGGAGAACCCCGCGGCCGGCCGGCCGCACGCCGTCCTCGTACTGGGCGAACCACTGCTGCGCGGGCTCCTGCTCGGCGCCCTGCCACCGGACGACCTCCTGCGGCACGAGGGCGTGGCCCTCGACGGCGACCCGGCGGTCCTCGCCGAACTCTTCGCCTACCTCGACTCCCCCGACCCGGACTTCCCCATCGTCACCCCCTGACGACCCCGACCCCGGTTCCGGTTCCGGTTCCGGTTCCGGTCAGAGGTCGCGTGCCCAGAGGGTGAGGTCGCTGCTGGTCGCGACCGCGAGTGTCCGCCCGGAGGGTGAGAAGCCCACCGCCCGGAGGGTCGAGCGGTCGGCGTGGAAGACGTGCCACCACCGCTCGCCGTGCGGTCCGGTGTGCGGCAGCCCGCCGTCGGTGGAGAGCAGCACCCGGTCGTTCGGCCAAGCAGGGCTCACCACCTCCGGCCGTGGCCGTCGTTCGAGACGACCATCACCAGGTCGTCGCCGGTGTCCGGGTGCGAGGCGAAGCCGATGCCCAGCAGTCCGCCGACGGGGACGTAGGGGTAGGGGTACGGGTCGGGGTCGAAGACCGGCCGCCAGGCCTCGGGGGCCGGTACGACGGGGGCGGCGAGCATCCGGGCGCGCAGCTCCGCCTGGTAGGGGGACAGTCCCGTGGCGCCCTCGGCCCCCTCGTTCCGTTTCGTCACCGGACCATGGTGCCCCGGGACCGGACCCGCTTGGCGCACCGGGGCGGACTCTATGCTGCGGGGATGATCAAGCCGATTGAACTCGTGATATTCGACTGCGACGGAGTGCTCGTCGACACCGAACGCATCGCGCTGCCCCTCCAGGTCGCGTTGGGGGCGGAGCTGGGCTGGCCGCTCACCGAGGACGAGGTCATGGACCGCTTCGTCGGGCGCTCCAGCGCCTCCATCCACGAGGACATCGCCCTCCGGGTCGGCGGCGAGACGGCCGATCTCTGGCGGGAGCTGTTCGAGGAGCGTCACCGTGAGGCGGTGGACGCCGGGTTGTCCGCCGTCGAGGGACTGCCCGAGGCGCTCGCCGCGATCACCTTGCCGACCTGCGTCGCCTCCAGCGGCTCGCACGAGAAGATGCGCCACACCCTCGGCCGCACCGGCCTCTACGAGCACTTCGACGGCCGCATCTACAGCGCCACCGAGGTCCGCCACGGCAAGCCGGCCCCGGACCTGTTCCTGTACGCCGCGCGGCGGATGGGCGTCGACCCGGCGGCGTGCGCGGTGGTCGAGGACAGCCGGCCCGGTGTCGAGGCCGCCCGCGCCGCCGGCATGCGGGCCTTCGGCTACGCGGGTGGACTGACCCCGACCGAACGGCTCGAAGGCACCGGCACCGTCGTCTTCCACGACATGCGCGAACTGCCCGACCTCATCACCGCAGGCACCGCGTAAGGATCGGACGAGCGCTTCCCGGGCATGCGGAGGGCCCACCGCACCCTGGGTACGGTGGGCCCTTCCCCCTGCGTGCGCCGAGGCCTAGGCCGTCGGCGACAGGATGGTGTCCTCCGGCCGGCGGGCCGTGGACGGGGTGCTGCCGGCGACGATCAGGGCCAGTAGGACCGCGGCCGCCTCGCTCTGGAGGATGCGGGCGGCCTGCTCCAGCCGACCGGGGTCGGGGACCGGGATGGACAGGGCGACGCATTCCGCGTTGGGGCCCGCGGTGATCGGGACCGCCGCGCACACCGTGCCGAGGGCGTACTCCTGCAGGTCGAGGAGCGGAGCGTTCGGCGGGCGGTCGTCGAGTTGGTGGAAGAGTTCCTGCTGGCCGGTGAGGGTGTGGGGGGTGAACCGGGTGAGTCGGTGGCGGGCCAGGTGGTCCTTCCGGTCGTCGTAGTCGAGTTGGGTGAGCAGCGCCTTGCCCACGGCCGAGGCGTGGGCGGCGTCCCGGAAGTCGACCCACTCCTCGACCACGGGTGTGGCCGGGCCGTCGACGTACTGGGTGATGGCGACCTCGCCGTCGGTGTAGCGGGCGACGTAGACGGCGGCGCCGACGGCGTCCCGCAACCAGGCGAGGGTCTCGCGCAGGTGCCCGCGCCCTTCTCCGGTCGCCGATTCGCCCGGCGGGAGGGAGTTTCCGGCGACGTACGCGTCCGGTCCGATCGGGGTGGCGAGGTTGGCGCGGATCAGCTGCTCCGTGGCCCGGGCGAGGACCAGTTGCGGCAGTCCCGTCTCTCGGGCGATCTGGGTCAGGTTCACGCCCCCCGAGTAGCGGTTGACGACTTCCAGCACGCGCAGTGCCTCGTGGACGGATTCCAGCGGGGCCGGTGCCGGGCGGCCTTCGAGGGTTTTCCGGGCGGCGTGGATGAGGTGCGGCTGTTTCAGTGCTTCCAGGGCCCAGGCGTTCGCCTGGTCCGTCAGGTGCAGGGGGTTGAGCCGGGCGTGCTGGGCGACGGCGACCGCCACCTGCGGGCCGGGGGTGACGACTTCCCCCAGGTCGGGGTGCTCCTTGCGGGGGCGCGCCATGAGCGCTCGGTGCAGTCGTACGGGGAGTCGGCACGGGGGCCGGCCGGCCCCTCCGGGTCCGGCGGTGAGGGCGGTGAGGTCCTGGGTGGTGATGGGCGGGGTGGTCCAGATGACCGAGGCTCCGAGGGCCTCTTCGAGGTGTTCGGGGAGGTGCGGCAGGTGCGGCAGGTGCTCGTCCGGGGGCAGGTTCCGGGCCTGGCGCTTCCAGTGGCGGGCGGTCGCGACCTCGGCCCGGGCGAGGTGGAGGAGGTAGAGGCAGTGGGCGGCGGTCTGCGAGCCCGCCCCGGCCGCGTACTGGAACCAGAACTGCGCGTCTTCCATCCGGTCGGCGAGGTGGAGCAGGCAGCCGAACAGCAGTGCCGAGTCCACGCCGTGGGGCCAGGAGTCGGCGTCGAGGGCGAGTTCGGCGAAGGCCCGGCTCTCGACGAGGCACCAGGCGAGGTCGTCCAGGCCTCGGGCGGCGCGCACGTGGCAGGCGGCGTCCAGGACGAGGTCGTCGGCCGCCGCCGCGGATGCGAACGCGGACCCGCAGGTGGATCCGAAGGCGAACGCGAAGGGGGATGCGGATGTGGATGTGGATGTGGCCTGCCCCCGCGGTGGCGGGGTCGCGGCGCCGGGGGGGCCGTTGGTACCGGTCGCCGAGCGGGCGCGGTCGGCGACGATCCGGCGGGCGATCCGACGGCGGGCCGCGCCCTCGTCGTATCCGGCGTATTCCTCCGCGAGTACCGTCGCGTCCGCAAGGGCCGCGTCCAGTTCGCACAGCGGCATGTCGCGGTGGCGGGGCATGTCGCTCACTGGTCCTTCTCCTCTCCGGGGATCCAGTCCACCCCGAGCTTGCGGGACAGGGTTCGGCGTGCGCCTCGGATGTGCGAGCGGACCGTCGCGGGGGTGATCCCCATCATCCGGGCGACCGTGTCGGAGTCGTTGCCCAGCAGGAAGGCCAGCAGCACCACGTCGTACTGCCGCTCGGACAGGCCCGCGATCGCCGCGTACAGCCCGAGCTTCGACTCCAGCAGTTCCAGCCGTTCTCTGGAGGAACGGCGCAGGGCTGCGAACCACGCCGTCTCCACCATGGCCACCTGCCGGCCCAGAGCCGCCAACCGTCTTTCGACGTGCTCGCGCAGCACGGCCCACGCGAAGCCGTGGAGGCTCGCCTCCTTCAGGGCTTGGCGCCACACCTTCAGCAGGAAGGTGAACACGTCGTCGACGACTTCCTCGGCGTCCTTGGGGTTTCCCAGCTGCAGGTGGGCGTAGCGCAGATAGGCGCGGTGCTGCTGGGAGTGGAAAGCGGTGAAGTCCACCGGCAGCACTCCGGCCAGTTCGCTGGAGACCGCCTGGTCCCCCGATGGATCGAATTCGCCTTCGCTCATACGCTCCCCCACAGCTGTTCGTCGCCGCACGCGGGGGCGACGGAGACCTCATGGTGGCGGGTGCGGGGAGCGGCACGGCGCCGGCCGGCGGATGGTCCGCCGGTTCCCGTCCGTACCCCCGCACCCGGCAGGCGCATGGGCGCCCTGAACACATCGATGACGAGATGACGGGCAGTGACGACTAACAGCGCGAGGGCGGCCGTCTCGGCAACATTCACGTCGGCGCGGAACCTTTCGAGTGGATCATGAGCAACGGCCTGCCTGCCCCCGAACCGGCAGCCGTGGAGCATCAGGCGCTCCCATTCACCACCCCATCGGAAAGCGAGCCCGATCGTGCAAGCCGGTCCCAGAAAATCTTCCGGAGCAAGCGCATCCGCTTCCTCGCGCGCCCTGGTCCGCCCGCGCGCGCCCCGGCGTGCCCGCCGGGCGCCGCTTCCGCCGACACGCGCCCGAACGGGCCTCCTCCGCTGTTTCTGTCACACGATCGGATGTCGCTGCGGCCCGATCCGGTGGGACACGTCCCGACTCCCCTCTTCCCGGTGCCGGATGCCTGCATGGTGGGTCCAGCTTTCGGCGCCCCGGCCCCTCCGCCCCGCGCGCCCGTCGAACAGGAAGGGGCTGTACAGATGGCGTTCGCGAGGACCTTGTTGCCCGCCGTGCTCTGCCTGGCACTGACCGGTGCGCCCGCCGCGCTCCCCCGTGCGGCGGCCGCCGTGGCCTACGACGGCCAGGTCGGCCACGAGAGCGCGCTGTTCAGCCTGAAGGCGACGAACAACGCGGCGGCCCAGGAGTTCACGGTGGACGGCACCCGGCTCTCCCGGGTGAGCGTCTGGCTGGGCAGCGGGGCGGCGACGGGCACCGTGACCGCGCAGGTCCGCCGGGTCCGCGCGGACGCCGGGTCGGTGATCGCCTCGACGACCCTGGACCTCGCCGCACTCGGCGGCGCCGGCGCCGGCTGGGTCGAATTCCCGCTCAGCGCGGACGTCACGGCGGGCACCACGTACTACCTGCACCTCCAGGCGAACACCGCGGAGAGCGGGCCGATCGCCTGGTACGGCACCACGCGCGCCGTGCCCGGCTCACTGACCAGCTGGAACTACGACAGGGCGTACTGGGGCGGCTGGCACGCCTACACCTCCCGGCTCGCCTTCCACATCGATCCCACCGGCAGCGAGCGCTGCGGCGAGACCGAGCCCTGCTACGTACCCACCTCGGCGCTCGCCGCCCGGACGTCGGGTCTGTTGACCAACCGGGTCGCCACCGAGGCCGTCCTGCCCCCCTTCGCCGTGGGCGCCTCCTACGTCGACGGGAGCAATGTGCTGCGCCTGCCCTCCGGCCGGTGGCGGTACCTTCCCGACGGGGCCTCGGCATCGGTGGTGGTCGAGGCGGACGACCCGGGCGCGCTGGCGCAGGTCGAGGAGAGCCGCGCGTGGCTGGCGGCGGGCAGGGTGCCGGGGGCCACCGCCGCGCAGCGGGAAGCGTCGCGGCGCGCCCTGCTGTCGATGCGGGCGCTGCTGAAGCCGGGCGGCGCGTTCGCGGCGGCGTGGGCGCCGCCGTGGGAGTACTCCTGGCCCCGCGACGGGGCGTTCGCGGCGGCCGCCTTCGCCGCCACCGGGCACGACGAGGAGGCGTACCGGATCCTGGGCTACGACGCGCTCACCCAGCGGTCCGACGGGACCTGGGAGGCCCGTACCGAGCTGGACGGCAGCGGGCCGCCGGACGCGCGGAAGTGGCAGCTGGACGGCAACGGCTGGGTGCCCTGGGCCACTTGGCAGTGGTACCAGGCGGCGCCCGCCGGCGGTCGGGACGAGCGGCTGCGCGCGCTCTACCCGATGGTGCGCAAGGCGGCCGACTACGCCGCCCGCTCCCTGGGGCCGGACGGGCTGCCTCCGGCGTCCCCGGACTACTGGGAGCTGGACACGACGACGGCCAACATCGGTACCGCGGCTCCCCTGCTGGCCGGGCTCAACTCCGCGGCCGACCTGGCCGCGCGGGTGGGGACGGTCGCGGACGCGGAGCGCTGGGGAGAGGCGGCCCGGCGGCTCTCCGCCGCGATCGCCACCTCCTTCGCCCCGCTGGGGTACCAGCGGACGGTCGACGGCGAGCACGGCCGGGACAGCGCGGTGGCGTTCATGGCACCCCCGTTCAACGCCGCCCCGGCCGATCTCGGCGAGGCGCTGGACTCCACCTATCGGGCGCTGCTGCTGCCGAACGGTGGGGTGTCGCCCGGCAACGACCCCTCCTTCAGCTGGGGTTCGTACGCGTGGACGGCCAGCACCTCCTTCTTCGCCCTCGCCTGGGCCGGTACGGGTGAGCCGGTGAAGGCGGGCCGGGTGCTGGACTGGGTGCTGTCGAAGCGGAACGGGCTGGGCGAGCTCCCCGAAACGGTGAACGGGGCCGGACGGCCGTCCGCCGTGGCGCCCCTGGGCTGGACGGATTCGTTGGTCGTACTGACCGCGCTGGCCCTCCAGGGTTCCGCGCGGCCCACTCCGCCGGCGACGCGGTCTTCAGCAGGGTGACCCGGGCCCGGTGAGGGTCGGGGCAGTGGTGCGCATCGACAGGAGGCAGGTCCTATGCGGGGTGGAACGATCGCGGTGGTCGGCGGGAGCATCGCGGGCTGCGCCGTCGCCACGGCGGCTGCGCGGGCGGGCGCCGGTGAGGTGGTGGTGCTGGAGCGCACGCGCGGGCGGCTGCAGGACCGCGGCGTCGGGCTGTGCATCCACGACGAGCGGGCCGCCGAGCTCGGCGCGAGCGGCGCGCTGCCCGCGGGGATCGCGGCGCACCGGCTGGAGCGGCGCCGCTGGGTGGTCCGCGACGATGCCCACGCAGCGGGCGGGCGGGTGACCTGGGAGCAGCCCTTCCCCTTCCACTCCTACCACTGGGGGCTGCTCTGGCACGGCCTTCGCGAGTCCGTTCCGGGCTCGGTGGTCTACCGGCAGGGGGCGGTGGTGACCGGGGTCGCCGAGAGCGGGGCCACGGGCGTCGAGGTGCGGCTCGCGGGTGGGTCCGTCGAGCGGTACGACCTGGTGGTCGGAGCCGACGGGTACCGGTCGGTGGTGCGCGCGGCGCTCTGCCCGGACTCCCGGCCGCAGTACGCCGGTTACGTGTGCTGGCGCGGCAACCTCGACGCCGCGCTGCTCACCGGGCTCGGCGGCGTCGCGGACTCGGCCCCCGAGACGGTGACCACGGTCTGCTTCCCGGGCGGTTCCTGCGTCATCTACCGGATTCCGGGCCCGGACGGCCCGCGGCTGAACTGGGTGCTCTACGCCCCGCCGCCGCAGGACGGGCAGCTGCGCCAGGGCGATCCGACGAGCTTCCCGCCGGGCGGCCTCACCCCCGAGCTCGCGGGACATCTGGCGGCGTTGCTCGATCGCGAGTTCCCGCCGTACTGGGGGCGGGCGCTCGCGCTGACCGACCCGGCGGACACCTTCGTCCAGCCGATCTACGACGTGGAGACCGCGCGCACCGCCGCCGGCCGGCTGCTGCTCGCGGGGGACGCGGCGAGCGTGGTACGCCCGCACAACACGAGCGGCGCCGCCAAGGCCCTCCAGGACGCCACCGCCCTCGCCGACGGCTGGCGGCGCAGCGGGTCCTTCGAGGAACTGCTGCGCGGCTACGAGGAGACCCGCGGCGCCGCCGGACGGGAACTGGTCGCGCTGGCCCGCCGGCTGGGCCGCGCCCAGGTCGAGCGGACCCCGGCCTGGGCGGGCATGGACGGCGGCGCGATGGCGGCCTGGTGGCGGGGCCAGCTGGGCGAGGCCCCCGGTATCGGGGGCCGGGCCATGGCCCCGTAGGCCCAGGACCCCGAGTCCTACTGCCCCTTGGTGGTGTTGCTGGTGATCGTGCCGTCCGTACCGGACACGGTGACCGCGTGTCGGACCCCGTCGGAGCCGATGACCACGGCCAGCCAGGCGCTGCCGCCGCCCTCCTGCGCGACCGCGCGCAGACCCGCCACCTTCCCGCCCGGCACGGCCGCGGCGGCCTTCTCGGCCGCCTCGCCGATGGCGAGGGAGGGGATGGGCGCGGGCGCCGGGGCCTCCTTCGCGAAGCCGCCTCGTCCGTCGGCGCCGGGGCGACCCGGCTCTCCGGGCGCCTTGGGGCCCGCGGGGCGGCCGGGGCCGGCCTGCTCCCGTTCGTGCCGAGGTTCGGCGGCGTGCGGGCCGCCCCGGAGGCCGCCCTCGGCGCCCGGTCCGGCCCAGGCCATGTGCGGACCCCGCTCGACGCGCATGTGGTGGTCGTGGTGTCCGGCCACGGCCACCGCCGCCGCTCCGCCGACGACCACCACCGCGACGGCACCCGCCGCCACCCAGCGGGCGCGCTTGCCGCCGGGGACGAGGCGGCCCAGGGCCGCGGACTTGCGGGGCCCTGCCTCGGGGGCGGTCGCCGGGGTGGTCACGGCGGCGGTCTCGGGCTGCTCGGACGGCGGGACAGAATCAGACATACAGGCACTCCTCAGGACAACCGGGCGCGGTGCGGCGCGGCTCGTTCCAGAGCATGCTGAGCGGAACCTGAAGCCCCGCTGAAGCCACCTGAAGACCTCTTCAGCCAACCGCGGAGCGGTCCTGAGATCCTGTCCGACATGCGCGTACTGGTGGTGGAGGACGAACGGCGGCTCGCCGTGGCCCTGCAGCGAGGGCTGCAGTCGGAGGGGTTCTCGGTGGATGTGGCCCACGACGGGACCCAGGGCCTGTGGATGGCCACGGAGCACGACTACGACCTCATCGTTCTGGACATCATGCTGCCCGGACTCAACGGATACCGGGTGTGCGCGAAACTGCGCGCGGCCGGCAACGAGTCGGGGATCCTGATGCTCACGGCCAAGGACGGCGAGTACGACGAGGCGGAGGCGCTCGACACCGGCGCCGACGATTTTCTGTCCAAGCCGTTCTCCTACGTCGTCCTCGTCGCCCGGCTGCGCGCGCTCGGCCGGCGTACGGGCCGCCGACGGCCCCAGGTGATGCGGTTCGGCGATCTGCTGCTCGACCCCGCCCGGCACTCCTGTTCCCGCGGCGGCACGGAGATCCGGCTGACGGCGCGGGAGTTCGCGGTCCTGGAGTACCTGGCCCGGCGCTCCGGCGAGGTGGTGCCCAAGCGGGACATCCTGGAACAGGTGTGGGACAGCGCCTTCGACGGCGATCCCAACGTGGTCGAGGTCCACGTCAGCGCCGTCCGGCGCAAGATCGACGCACCGTTCGGCCGCGCCGCGGTGGAGACCGTGCGCGGAGCCGGGTACCGACTGGCGGCCGACGGTGGCTGAGGCCGTGGCCGAACACCCCGGGCCGCGCGAGCGCGACCGCGTGCGCGTGCGCGCCGCCCTGCGCGCGGTCCCGGGCGCGCTCCTGCGCCGGTGGCCGGTGCTGCGGCGGCTGTGGCCCACCACCGTAAGGGCGCGGGCCACCGTAGGCGCGAGCGTGGTGGTGGCCGCGGCGCTGGCGCTCGCCTCGTTCGCCCTGCTCGGGCTGCTGGAGGCGAACCTGCTCCGCAACGCGGAGAACGACGCCCGCCGCCAGGCCGAGACGGTCGCGCAGCTCGCCGCCACCGGGAAGCTGGGCCGCGTACGGCCGCCGGCCCGCGGCATCGACTTCGTCCAGGTGGTGGGCGCCGACGGGCGCGTCCTGTTCGCCAGCCCGAACCTGGCCGGTGCGCCCGCCTTCCCGCCGACCGGTCCCGGCGCGCCGGGAACCCGGTTCCACACGTGGCGGGTCCGCCCGGTGGACGGTGAGTACCGGCAACGGGTCGTCCAGGTCGTCACGGAGACCCCGGACGGCATGGCCACCGTCTACGCCGGCGCCTCCCTGCGGGACGCGGACGCGGCCGACGACACGACCACCGCCGCTCTCGTGATCGGCATGCCCCTGCTGCTGGCCACCGTCGCCCTCGTGACCTGGCGGGTCACCGGGCACGCACTGCGGCCGGTGGAGGAGATCCGGGCGGAGGTCGCCGAGATCTCCGACCGCGGCCTGCACCGTCGGGTGCCGGTGCCCGCCACCCACGACGAGGTCGCCCGGCTGGCCGAGACCATGAACGCCACCCTGGACCGGCTGGAGGCCTCGGGGATCCGCCAGCAGCAGTTCATCGCCGACGCCTCCCACGAACTGCGCAGCCCCATCACGGTCCTGCGCACCCAGTTGGAGGTGGCCCTGGCCGTCCAGGACCCGGAGCTGTGGCCCGAGCTGATCTCCGGGGCCTTGGAGGACATCGAACGGCTCCAGCACCTGACGGCCGACCTGCTGCTGCTCGCCCGGATCGACGCGGCCCGGCCGGTGGTCGCCGCCCCGCTGGACCTGACCGGCCTCGTGCGCGAGGTGGTGGAGGGCCGACTCGGCGACCGGGTCCCCGTACGGCTGCGACTGCAACCCGATGTCGAGGTCACCGCCGGCGCGCTGTGGCTCGGCCGTATCGTCACGAACCTCGTCGACAACGCGCAGCGCTACGCCGATGAGCGGGTGGACGTCACCCTGCGCACCACGAACGGCGCGCGGCCGGGTACGGCGGTGTTGGAGGTGGTCGACGACGGCCCCGGAATCCCGGGGGCCGACCGGGAGCGTATCTTCGAACGCTTCACGCGCCTGGACGACTCGCGCAGTCGCGACCACGGCGGAGCCGGCCTGGGCCTCGCCATAGCCCGCGACCTGAGCACCCACCACGGCGGCACCCTGACGGCCGAGGGCGGTGCGGGCGGCGCCGGGGGTGCGCGGCTGGTGCTGCGCCTGCCGACGACCGGCCGGACCTGACGGGCAGAGGTGCCGGGGTGACCGGGGTGACCGGGGTGACCGGGGTGACCGGGGTGACCGGGGTGTGTGTCCCCCGTTCGCCCCTTCACCCCCACCCGACTTCACCCGTTGACGAAGAGGAGGTCCTCGCTGGGGTGGGTCATCCGCAGGATCTGATCCTCCGTGATCTCGACCACCCGGTGCAGACCCATGAGCTCTTCGCCGTCCGGCAGGATCCGGAACGTGTCCCCGGCCCCGGCCAAGAAGGCGCGGAAGCCCGCCAGGGAGCAGTTCTCGGGGACCGCGTCGAAGTAGTCCTTCAGCCGGCGGAACAGCTTGGGGAGGATCACCACACCGGTGTCGTCGTTGGTGATCGAGGCGATGCCGTCGATCTCCGCCCCCTCCACGGTCACGTCCTTCGCCCACAGCCCCTTCGGCGGCGTACTCTCCTTCGCCTCCACGGCGGCGGCCCTGAGAACGTCCCGCAGCTCCACGGCCAGGCCGTCGTAGAAGGTCGGGTAGGCCAGACCGCTCTTGAGCAGGTGGTAGTTGGCGGTCCGCTCCAGCTTCTCCTTGTCGACGGTGATCCGGTAGCCGCTGTACGCGGGCGGGGTGCCGCGGCCGACCAGGGCCACGCAGCGGCCGAACATGTCGGTGCCACTGGTGAGGATGTAGCCGGGCACCTTGTCGGGGACGGTGGTGACCGTCTCGTCGTCGTGCCGCTCGATGCTGGTGAAGCGGAGCCAGGTCAGCAGCGCGTCGGCGGCCGCGTGGGCGAACTTCAGCGGCTGGTGCCGCTCCGGCCCGTAGCTGCCGTTGGTGTAGTGGGTCTCCAGTGCGTCGATGCCCTCCAGGCGCACGGAGACCCGCCCGTCCGCCTTGGGGAGGACCCCGGTGCACCCGGGCACGAGCCGCCAGTCCGCCACGTCGTCCGGGATGAAGGGGATGGTGTCCCCGTCCGGCTTGGTTCCGCCGTTCACCCGGAACGACCCTCTGATCAGCAACATGGACACGACGACTCCCACGGACGCAACCGAGCGATCACTTTCAGTAGCAGTACGTCACTCACAGTACATGTCCCGCGGGGTGGAGGCCTTGGAAAACCCGGTGCCTCGGCCGGACACGATCACTAGACTCGGCGTGCGCGCTGCCGACGGGGCACCGCGCGCCTCATGCCGAGTGAAGAGAAGGGGAGCCGCGCCATGTGCACATTCCGCACCGCCGCCTTCGCTCCCCCGACCCGGTACGACGTGATCCCGGTGTCTCGTAGCGCGCGGTGCCGGCTGCGCGGCCGTCACCGTATGCCCGTGACCCACTTCTAGGGTTCCGTCCGTCCCCTCCCGCCTTCCGCACGCCCGTGAGCGCGTGCGCCCGTCAGCGCGTGCGCCGCTGCGTCCCCCGGCCCGGACCCCTTCCGGACCGGACGGCGACGCCGCTCCGCCCCGCGCTGCGCGGCCACCGGCTGCCCGCAGGGCCGGACCAGGGGCCAAGGAGCGGGGACCGGAGCAGGGTTCGGGAATCGCGCCGCCCTCTTCCTCAGCACACTCGAAAGGCCTCGGGCCATGCGCGCCAACAGGCAGAACCTCCCCGCCTCCTCCCCCACCGCCGTCCGCAACCTGGGCATCCTCGCCCACGTCGACGCCGGCAAGACCACCCTCACCGAACGGATCCTCTTCGCGACCGGTGCCATCCACAAGCGGGGCGAGGTCCATCACGGCACCACCGTCACCGACTACGACGCCCAGGAACGCGATCGCGGCATCACCATCTTCGCCGCGGCCGTGAGCTGTGCCTGGGGCGGGCATCGCGTCAACCTGATCGACACCCCGGGGCACGTCGACTTCTCCGACGAGGTCGAGCGATCCCTACGGGTGCTGGACGGGGCCGTCGCGGTGTTCGACGCCGTCGCCGGGGTCGAGCCGCAGAGCGAGACGGTGTGGCGGCAGGCCGACCGGCACGGTGTGCCGCGGATCGCGTTCGTCAACAAGCTGGACCGGGCGGGCGCCGACCTCGACAGCGCCGTCGCGTCGATCCGCCGGCGCCTGGGCGTCGTACCCCTGGTGGTGCAGCTGCCCATCGGGGCGGAGGACTCGTTCTCCGGCGTCGTCGACCTCCTGGCGATGCGCGCGCTGCACTGGCGGGCCGACTCCGACGGCTACCAGGTGGGCCCGGTCCCCGAACCCCTGCGGGAGGAAGCGGCGCGGCGCCGCCGACTCCTTGAGGAGACGGTGGCCGAGCTGCACGCCGATGCCCTGGAGGAGTTCTGCTCGGCCTCGGCCCTGACGGAGCGCACCCTGGTGCGCGCCCTGCGGGAGCTGACGCTGCGCGGGGACGGTGTCGTGGTGCTGTGCGGATCGGCGTACCGCAACCGCGGGATCGAGCCGCTGCTGGACGCGGTCCTCGCCTACCTGCCGTCGCCCGCCGACATGCCTCCGGTACGGGGGCTGGTGGGCGACGGCGCGCAGGAGGAGCGCGCCCCCGACCCGGCGGAGCCGTTCACGGCGCTCGCCTTCAAGGTGACGGCGACGGCGACCGGACGGCTCACCTACCTACGGGTCTACGCGGGCACCCTGCGCAAGGGCGCGACCGTACTGGACGCGGCCACGGGCCGTACGGAGCGGGTCGGCCGGATCCTGCGGGTCCAGGCCGACCGGCACGAGGAACGGGAGGAGGCGGTGGCCGGTGACATCGTCGCGGTGATCGGGCTGAAGACCGCTCGGGCGGGCACGACCCTGTGCGCGCCCGGCGCGGGGCTCGTCCTGGAACCGCCGTCGGTGGCCGAACCGGTGGTGTCGGTCGCGGTCGAGGCCCGTCGCAGCATGGACACGGGCCGGCTCTCGGCGGCGCTGGCCCGGCTCGCCGAGGAGGACCCGTCGCTGGTGGTGCGGTCCGACGCGGAGAGCGGC
The DNA here is from genome assembly GCF_041106355.1 of Streptomyces sp. BF23-19. Lineage (NCBI taxonomy): Bacteria > Bacillati > Actinomycetota > Actinomycetes > Kitasatosporales > Streptomycetaceae > Streptomyces > Streptomyces sp. BF23-19. The sequence goes on from NZ_JBGBPT010000094.1 coordinate 22,835, forward strand.
CAGACCGTGCTGTCGGGGATGGGCGAGCTGCACCTGGAGGTGGCGGTGGAGAAGATCCGCAGCGGCCACGGGGTGGAGGTCGTCGTCGGCCGGCCGCAGGTCTCCTACCGGGAGACCGTCGTGCGCGGGGTCAGCGGCCTCGTCCACCGGCATGTCAAACAGGACGGTGGCGCGGGCCAGTTCGCGCACGTCGTCCTCGACGTCGAGCCGCTGGAGGAGCCGTGCTTCGAGTTCCGCTCGACGGTCGTCGGCGGACGCGTACCGCAGGAGTACGCGCGCGCCGTGGAAGCCGGCTGCCTGGACGCGCTCGCCGAGGGCCCGCTCGGCGGGTTCCCGGTGACGGGGCTGCGGGTCACACTCACCGACGGGGCGACCCACTCCAAGGACTCCTCGGAGATGGCGTTCCGCGCGGCGGGGCGGTTCGGGCTGCGCGAGGCCCTGCGGTTGAGCACGATGGAGCTCCTGGAACCGCTCGTCGAGGTCACGGTGACGGTTCCGCAGGACGGTGTCGGGGGCGTTCTGGGTGATCTCGCCGCCCGCCGCGGCCGGGTCTCCGGTTCCACCGCCGAGGCGGGGACCGCGGTGATCACGGCGGACGTGCCGCTGGCCGAGCTGTTCGGCTACGCGTCCCGGCTGCGCGGCCGGACGCAGGGCCGGGGCACCTTCACCACCCGGCCGGCCGGTCTCGCACCGGTTCCGGCCTCGGTCGCGGCGGCCGTGGCGGCCCGGTGACCGCAGGGTGAACGCCCGCCCCGTCCCCGTCCGTCGGGGGCGGGGCGGGCCACTAAGCTGCGGGGTTCGGCGGTACTCGCAGACAGACAAGGTGAACATGTTCGAGCCGGTGCAGGAAAATCCCTACCCCGACACCCACGTCCTCGGTGAGGGCCCCGAGCCGCACCCGCTGCTGCGGCCCGTCCTGCACCTGCTGGGACGTTGGCACGGCCGGGGGCAGGGCGAGTACCCGACCCTCGAGAAGGACTTCCGCTACGAGCAGGAGATCACCTTCAGCCACGACGGCCGCCCCTTCCTGCGCTACGAGGCACGCGCGTGGCTCATCGACGCGTCCGGGGCGCCGGTGCGGCCGGCGGGCCGTGAGGCCGGGTGGTGGCGCGTGACCCCCGACGCCGGACTGGAGGTCGTACTCGCCCACCCCACCGGCATCGTGGAGACGTACGTCGGGCGGGTCTCGGGTACGGAGGTCGAGATCGAGACCAAGGACGTCGCACTGACCCCGCTGGCCAAGGAGGTCACCGGCACGCGGCGGCACTACACGGTCGAGAACGGCGAGATGACGGTGGTCCACGACATGGCCGCCGTGGGACAGCCCCTGCAGCACCACCTCACGACGCACCTGCGACAGCGCCCGTCCTAGGCGGGGTCCTGCCGATCAGGGGGGCGGGCCGTACGGGCAGGGGCGGGGCCGGCATCGGGCCCGGGTCGGGCCTGTGGGATCACCCGGGTGCCCCGGCACGGCTGCGGGTGCCGCGGCCCGCGCCGACGCATAGTCGGTGGCAGGCCGGAGTCGACGGCCCTGACCCTGGGGAGTGACCGTGGTGGATGTGGAACGACGCTGCGCGCTGGCGGGCCTGCTGTGCGCGGGGTTGGCGGGGCTCGCCGGGTTCGCGCCCTCCGCCCCGGCCGCGGCCGCGCCCGCGTCGGCGCGCACCGCGCGGGCCACCGCCGCGGGTCCCCGCCCGCCCGCTTCGCTGCTGGGCGACGAGATCCGCCGGCTGCCCACCTCCCGCAAGGCGCTGGCCCTCACCTTCAACGCCGCCTGGGACGTCGACGGGATCGACACGGTGCTGGCCGAGTTGCGCCGGCGAAAGCTGCCCGCCACCTTCTTCCCGACCGGCGAGTTCGCCGAGGCCCAGCCCGCGGCGGTGCGCTCCATCGCCGACGCGGGGCACGGCCTCGGCAACCACTCGTACAGCCACCCCTACTTCAGGGACCTGAGCACGGCCGAGCGGGCGGACGAGGTACGCGCCGCCGACGAGGCCATCCGGACGGCTGCCGGGACCGAGCCCCTGCCGTTCTTCCGTTTCCCCTACAGCGCCACCACCCCGGATGCCATCGCCGACGTCAACGACCTGGGCTACGCGGCGATCGAGTTCAGCGCCGACACGAACGGCTACCTCGGCCCGCAGGGCGGCATGACCGTGGACAAGGCCGTCGAACGGGCCGTCGACGCCTTCGCTCCCGGGGCGATCATCCAGATGCACGTCGGCAGTCACGGCGCGGGCGTCGTCCTCGACGCCGAAGCCCTTCCCCTGATCGTCGACGCCGCCGTGGCCGACGGCTACGAGGTCATCGACCTGCGCCAGTTCCTCGTAGCCGCGCCGGGGACCCGGTGAAAGCGCCCCCATGAGGCGGGCGGCGGCCGTCGGCCACCACCCCGTGCGCGCCCCACCCGCCGACCACGTAATGTCACCCTGTCGATCACGGGGAGGGGACATTCATGCAGGTCGGATCCAGACGCGGCTTCCTGGTCGCGGCGGCCGCCATCACCGCGACGGCCTCCGTCGGCGCCTGCCGCAGCCGGAGGGACGGGGGCGGCGACCCGCTCGACGTCTCGGCGAGCGCGAACCTGCCCGTGGCCCCGGAATCCCTGGCCTCCGACGGCACCACCATCGTGCTGGGCGACCCCGGCGCTCCGCTCGCCGTCCGGCTGTACGAGGACATGAGCTGCCCCGCCTGCGCCGAGTTCGAGACGGAGGGCACCGCCCCGTACCTGAAGCGCGCGGCCCGCAACGGCGCACTGCAGTTGCAGTTCACGCTGGGGTCCTTCCTGGGCTCGGGATCGAAGCTCGCGGCGAACGCCCTGCGCGCCGCCCTGGACCAGCACATGTTCGCCGACTACCACGACCTGCTGTACCGGCAACAGAGCGCGGTACGGAAGTCAGGTGGCTTCACGCAGGACCGGCTGCTGGGACTGGCCATCATGATTCCGGGCCTGCGCGGCCCGGAGTTCGACGCGGCCGTGCTGGAGACCAAACACCGGGACTTCGTCGAAGCCGCCGACGAGGCGCTCCGTACGTCACCCGTCCTGGGAACCCCCGCCATGGCGATCGACGGGGCCTTGATCACGTCGGACCGCCACGAGCTCTTCACGGATCGCAGCCGCCTCTACCGGCACCTCAGGAAGGCGGCCGGGGCCACGACATAGGTGTGGCCCTGCGGCGGAAGAGGTGACCCCGGCTCCCCAACTCTTATGACGAAGCGGCCCGTTGCCCGGTCGGTTATCGTCCGCCTCGGCACTGACGGATCGGAACACCGGGATCTGACGGGTGAGCGAGAAGGAAGTTCTGGCGCAGCGCTTCGAAGAGCACCGCTCGCACCTGCGGGCGGTGGCCTCCCAGGCGATCACCTTCGCCCGGTTCGCGGAGGCCGCCCACGCCGTGCTGGTCAACGGGGTTCCCGGGGTGGTCGCGATGGCGGAGGGCCGGGCGCTGTCGGTCATGGCGTTCACCGTCCAGGACGGCCGGATCACCGCACTCGACATCCTCACCGACCCCGAGCGCCTGGCGCGCATCGACCTGAGCGTCGTCCGGGGCGGCTGAGTCGCCGCCAGGCACGCCGTACGGGGCCGGGGCCGCCCGGACCCGTACGGGCTGCGCTCAGGCGGTGGGGCGCCGAACCAGCTGGGCAACCGGTCGAGCAGATCGTGCTGGTCGAGCATCTCGACGGTGCGTACGCGTGTCCCGCGACCCCGGGAGTGACCTGCCTCACACGCTGTCACATTCCGGGATCGCACGGTGTCTTGATGTCGAACCGGCCGAAGCGAAGGACCGAAGGAGACGGACACCATGACTCAGCACACCGATGTGGTCGTGATCGGCGGAGGATACGCGGGTGTCATGGCGGCCAACCGCCTGACGCGGCGGGACGGCGTGACGGTGACCCTGATCAACCCGCGCGCGAACTTCGTCGAGCGGATCCGCCTGCACCAGCTGGCCGCCGGGACCGATGACGCGGTCGTCGAGTACCGGGAGGTCCTCGCCGAGGGCGTGCGACTGGTCGTGGACACCGTGACGCGGATCAACGCCGCGGAGCGCAGTGTGACGCCGGGGACCGGCACCCCGATCGGCTACGACTACCTCGTCTACGCGGTGGGCAGCGGCAGCGCCGACCTCCTCGTGCCCGGGGCCGCCGAGTTCGCCTACCCGATCACCACCCTGGAGGAGACCCAGCGGCTGCGGCCGGTCCTCGACGCCGCCGCCCCCACGGCGGCGGTGACGGTGGTCGGGGCGGGTCCGACGGGCATCGAGACCGCCGCCGAGCTCGCGGAACAGGGCCGCCGCGTGACCCTGGTCTGCGGTGGGGTGCTCGGCCCCTACCTGCACGCCCGGGGCCGCCGCTCGGTCGCGGGCCGGATGGCCGAGCTCGGGGTGACCGTGCTCGACGGCCCGGGGACGAAGGTGACGGCGGTGACCCGCGACGCGGTGCGGCTCGCCGACGGCCGGGAGGTGGCGAGCGAGGTGACCATCTGGACCGCCGGCTTCGGCGTGCCGGACCTGGCCGCGCGCAGCGGGCTGAGCACGGACGCCCTGGGTCGCCTGCTCACGGACGAGACGCTGACGAGCGTGGACGACGACCGCGTCGTCGCGGCGGGCGACTCGGCGGCGCCGTCGGACCTGCCGCTGCGGATGAGCTGCCAGGCCGCGATGCCGCTGGGCGCGCGGGCGGCCGACACGGTGCTCAGCCGGATCGACGGGGAGCGGCCCTCGACCCTCAACCAGGTGTTCGCCGGGCAGTGCATCAGCCTGGGTCGACGGGCGGGCATCTTCCAGTTCGCGCACAAGAACGACGTGGCGCTGTGGTTCCACGTCGCCGGTCGCCCGGGGGCGAAGCTCAAGGAGCTCGTGTGCAAGGGCACCGTCAAGCACCTGGCCGACGAGGCGGGCAAGCCCGGTTCGTACGGCCTGCACCGCGTCTCGGGAGGGGACCAGCGCGGAAAGCGGCTGCGGGCCGAGCGCGGCGGGACGGCGGCCACCGCCGACCGGTCGGCCTGACCACGCCTACCGGCTCGTGGCCGACACCGACATCCGGTCCTCGAAACGCTGTCCCCGACGGAGCGCGCCGTCTTCGTGCTGCGCGAGGTCTTCGACGTCGGCCACGAGGAGATCGCGGCGGCCGTCGACAAGAGTCCCGCGGCGGTCCGTCAGGTCGCGCACCGCGCCCGCCGGCACGTCGGCGTCCGGCGTCCGGCGCCCGGCGTCCGCGCGAGGTGGTTCCCCCGAGTCGGACCCGGGCGGCCCTGGAGTCGTTCCGGCGCACGCTCGACACCGGGGACCTCCAGGGTCTGCTCGACGTACTCGCCCCCGACGCCGTCTCCATCGGTGACGGCGGCGGCGTGAAACAGGCCGCCGCCCGCCCGATCGTCGGCGCCGACAAGGTGGCCCGGTTCCTCATCGGCGGCACCGCCGAGCACGCGGCCACCCTCGCCGGCGTCCTCACCATGGTCAACGGCAGCCCGGCACTCGCCCTGCACCTGGACGGCGAGTTCGACGGCGTCATGGCGGTCCGCCTGGAGGACTCCCGGATCGCCGGCATCTCCTACGTCCGCAACCCGCAGAAGCCGACCCACCTCGCGACGGAGACCTCACTGACCCTGCGGTGAGGTGGGGGCCGACCGCCCGTGCGGCCGGCCCGACGGGCACCTTTCGGTCGAACTCGCGGACCCCGAACCGCCTTCAGCCGCGCTCCGGCACGTTCCGGCGTGCTCCGCGACCACCGCACCTCACGGGTCGTGACCGAGGGAATTCAGCAGGTAGTAATTAGGTGAATTCCTGACTGAATTCCCGTCAACAAGCCTCCGGTTCATATCTCGATTTGATAACAACCCGCCGGGGAAGGACTGGACCATTAGGGTGCGACGCGCGTAACTCGCTTTTTATTACGGCGAATTGACTGTTCGTCAAATCTTGCCGACAGGTAACGGAATGATTTCTCGGTGCGCGCCCCCGTTTGTCCGAATTCTCCTCGGCATTCGTCTGGCAGGCTTCCGCGCACCCAGTCTTCCGACAACGATTTGAGGTGCCCATGACAGGACGTCGCAGACGGCCTGCCGCCGCCGACCACCGCCGCAAACCGCGGCGGGTGATACTCGTCACCGCCGCCACCGCAGCGGCGGGGCTGATAGCCGCAGGCATCGCCTACTCAGGGATCGGCGACGGCGCCCAGGCCGCGGCGCCCGTGGTGGAGGCCGCCGCCGAGGCGCCGGCCGCCGCACCGGCCCGTGACCAGGAGCCGGAGCCGATCGCCGCCGCGCCCGCCAACGAGACCGCGAGCGGCATGATCTACGACGGCCTCCAGGCCGCGCCGAAGGGCGACCGGTGCGTGGGTGTCTACCGCACCGACACCGGGCTGTGCACCCACGGCCCCGACGCCCCGCCCAAGGGCGTCGACATCACGAAGGACATCGCGCCCGCGGTCAAGGAGACGGCTCCGGCAGCCGATCCGGCCCGCCCCGCCGCCGATGACCCGGCCAGCAAGGAAGGCGGCGGGCGTCCTCAGGACGCGCCCGCGGCCGACGCGTCGACGGCCACCAAGGCCTCCGCACCCGAACCCGCGGCCGCGGCCGGTAGCCAGAACGTCGCCGCCGGCCCCGCCGGCCAGACCGTCCAGTGCGACGGTGACGGCAGCACCGGCAACCGCGTGCAGGTCGTCTACGTCCACGCCCCCGGCAAGGACCGCTACTCCGAGTACGTCGCCTCGTTCCGCAAGTGGGCGGCCGACGCCGACCTCATCTACTCGACGAGCGCCAAGGAGACCGGCGGGGTACGTCACATCCGCTATGTGACGGCCGCCGACTGCACCCCCACCGTGCTCAACATCGAGCTCCCGGCCTCGGCTCTGGGTGAGTTCAGCGCGACGAACAACGCGCTCGCCGGCAAGGGCCTCGACCGTCGCGACCGCAAGTACATGATCTTCGCCGACACCCAGGTCTACTGCGGCATCGGCACCTTCGCGGGCGACGAGCGGCCCGGCCAGGCCAACCAGAGCAACTTCGGCCCCTCCTACGGGCGCACCGACTCCGGCTGCTGGGGCGGTCACACCGCCGCGCACGAACTCGGCCACAACCTGGGCGCGGTCAACAACAGCGCCCCGAACACCAGCCGTGGCGCGCACTGCACGGACGAGTACGACGTCATGTGCTACTCGGACACCCCGTACTACCCGCAGATGCGCAACATCTGCACCAACCAGGCGGCCGAGAACATCCTCGACTGCAACCACGACGACTACTTCCACACCAGTCCCAAGCCCGGCAGCTACCTGGCCACGCACTGGAACATCGCCGACAACCAGTTCCTGATGAAGAACCAGGGCGGCGGTGGCGGCACGGACCCCGGTCCGAACCCGTCCCCGACCCCCACCAAGAAGCCCTCGCCGACGCCGACCAAGAAGCCCACCGGCGGCCCGACCGTGACGGCGGCCCAGATCCAGTCCGACTCCGTCGTCGTGAGCTGGCCCAAGGTCGACGGCGCCTCCTGGTACGCGGTGCAGCTGAACGGCAAGCACCTGACGTGGGTCCAGGCCCAGGTGCTCCGCATCTACAACCTGCAGCCCGACACGGCGTACAAGGTGACCGTCTCGGTCCGCGACAGCGCCGGCCGTGACAGCGGACCCGGCAAGGCCGCGTCCTTCCGTACGACGGGCGCGGGCGGCGGCGCGACCACCCCGGGCACCCGCTACGTGCTCGGCAACGGCAGCACCGGCATGGCCGCGGAGGTGTGGGGCGGCCGCACCGCCGACGGCACGGTCCTCGTCGGTGGCCGCACCAACGGCTACGCCCAGCAGCAGTGGTACTTCGACGACGCGGGCAGCGGCCAGGTGCGCATCAAGTCCGTGGCCTCCGGCAAGTGCCTCCAGCCGGGCGGCACCCCCGCCGCGGGCATGTGGGTCTCCCAGCAGCCCTGCGCGGGCGGCAACAAGGCGCAGGCCTGGAAGCTGACCTCGCGCGGTGGCGCGGTGACCGTGACGGACGCGAGCGGCGGTTTCGCCCTCACCGTCAGCAACCGCCCCTACTACGGGTACTGGCTGCTCGACCTCCAGCGTGCGGACGGCCGCGCGACGCAGGCCTGGACCCTGCAGAAGTCCGGCTGATCACTGCCACGGCGCGCATTTCCTGACGCCCTGACGGCGTGAACCCACCCCGGCGGACGGCCGCACCGAGCGGCCGTCCGCCGGTACCCCTCATCTTGACCGGAGCACCCCGACGATGCGCATACGAATCGTTTTCTCGGCCGCCCTGGCCGCACTCGGCCTCATGTTCCTGCTCCCCGTCGCGGCCCACGCCCACGGTGACACCGTGAAGGTGGTGGTGACCGGGCAACGGGAGGGTCATGTCACCGCCGACGTCACCTGGGAGAACGACGGGGACGCCATCGACGAGGCCGTCGCCGCGACCGTGAACGCGGTCAGCGTCGACGGCTCCCGCACCGTGGGGCCCTGGCGCCTGGTCCGCGACACCGCCGCGGCGCCCGCGGGCTGGACCACGGCCGAGGCGCTGCCGCCGGGTTCGTGGAAGGTCGGCGTCGACGTGGGCTTCCCGGCCCTGGGGCACGGCGAACTCGAAGTGGCCGTACCTGTCGTGGACCCGGCTCCGGTCACCCCCACCCCGGTCACCCCCACCCCGGTCGCCTCCGCGGCCGCTCCGGTCCCGTCGGCCGCCGCGCCGGTGTCGTCGTCGACCTCGGCCCCGGCCGCCTCGTCGGCGCAGGGCACCACCGAACCGGCCGCCGACACCGAGGGGTACGCCGTCTGGTGGACGACGGCGGGCGTGGCGGTGACCGCCGTGGCCGGCGCGGCCGTGGGTCTCCTCCTCCGTCGCCGCCGGCGCGTGCGGCTCGACCGTCTCAACTAGTTCGGTCCGGGAGAGTCGGCGCCCTTCCGTCACCGTCCCCGTCACCAGGGCTGGAGCGCCACGCCCAAGAGACCCGTTAGCGGCTCGCGGCCACCGCGGCCGTGACCGCCTCGGCGAAGCGCTCCAGCCCGTGCGGGTTGATGCTCAGGAACAGATTCGGCTCGATGAGTTCCAGCTCCATGACCACGGGTTCCCTGGCCCCGTTCAACGTCAGGTCCACCCGGGCGAACAGCAGCTCGCCCGGGGCGGGAACGGCGGCCAGCGCCGCCCGTGCCGTACGGAGCTCCGCCTCCGACGGCTCGTAGGGGGCGGCGCCGGGGTGTGGCACCCGGAAGTTGTCGATCAGCCCCGCCTCCGTCAGCAGGGCCTGCTTGCGGATCGCGTGGCTGAAGGTGCCGCCGAAGAAGATCAGCGCCCGCTCCCCCTCCTCCACCAGCGGCAGGTACGGCTGGACGATCGCCGTACGGCCCTGGTCGAGCAGCATCCGCGCGTGCCGCTCGGCGTCCGCCCGGCGGCCGGGCTCGTAGCGCGCGGTGTCGCGCGCGCCCGAGGAGACGGCCGGCTTGACCACCACCCCGTGCGGCCCGTCGAAGTCCGCCGCGTCGCAGCGATCGCCCGGTTCGACGACCCGGGTCGGTACGACGGGGACCCCACGCGCGGCGAGTTCCAGCAGATAGCGCTTGTCGCTGTTCCAGCGCACCAGCGGCGCCGGATTCCACAGCGGGGTGACCTTGGCCGTCGCGTCCGCCCAGGCCAGGAACTCCGCCAAGCGGTCCGCGTAGTCCCAGGTCGACCGGATGACCGCGAGGTCGTAGTCGTCCCAGTGCGGTGTCTGCGCGTCCCAGGCCACCGCCTGCGCGGACAGGCCCGCCGCGCGCAACGTCGCCAGGATCAGCGGGAGATCCGCGTCCTGGTCGGCGCCGCCCTCGCTCGTCACGATCGCGATCCTCGCCGTACCCATACGGGTCTCCTGTCCTCGCTCCGCGGACCGCCCGGTGCGGTCGCCCCCGAACGATCACTCTTCCACACGCGCCGGTGCGGGAACCCGGCCGCCCGATCATGCGTCGTACCCGAGGTGGAAGACGGTCCGAGGCAGACAGGTGGGGCTCCGGTGGTGGTGCCGGCCGTGGCGGGGAGCGGCGTTCGACGCACCGCCCGGTGGCGCCCGGGCATCGACGCCCGGGGCCGTACGCCGTGGACACGCGGGCGCGTCCTCGCGGTGCTCGCCGTACTGAGCGCCGCGCTGCTGGTGTTCCACTCCTCGGTCCCCAACGCGGTGGGCCGAGCGGGCAGTGCGCTGGAGGCGTTCCTGCCCTGGCTCGGCCTCGCGGTTCCGGTCCTGCTCGTCTCGGCGCTGGTGCGCCGCTCGGCCACGGCCCTGGTGGCCGTCGTGCTGCCCGCCACCGCGTGGGCGGGCCTTTTCGGCGGGCTGTTCCTGCCGGCGGACCGAGGCGGGCACGACATCACGGCCCTCCAGCACAATGTGAGCGACGAGAACCCTGATCCCACCGGCACGGCGCGTGCCCTGATCGGGTCCGCGCCGGATCTCATCGCCCTGGAGGAGCTGACCCCCTCCGCGCTGCCGGCCTACGAGGCGGCGCTGGCGGCCGCGTACCCGTACCACGCGGTCGAGGGCACGGTCGGACTCTGGTCACGGCATCCGCTCACCGATGTCCGCCGGGTGGACATCAGGCCCGCGGGCATCGGGGAGGGCTGGGACCGCGGCCTGCGCTGCGGTGTGCGTACGCCGCAGGGTGAGATCGCGGTGTACGTGGCGCACCTGCCCTCGGTACGTTTGCGGGCGAGCGGTTTCGGCTCGGGCCCGCGGGACGAGAGCGCGCGGCTGTTGGGCGCGGCCGTCGCCGCCGAGAAGCTGGAGCGGGTGATCCTGCTGGGTGACCTCAACGGCACCGTGGACGACCGGGGTCTCGCCCCGCTGACCTCCCGGTTGGGCGCGCCGCGGCGGGGCGCGGCCCTCAGCTGGCCCGCGGCCATCCCGGTCGCCCGGATCGACCAGATCCTGACCCGTTCGGCAACCGCCTCCGAGGTCTGGACGTTGGCCGCCACCGGCAGCGATCATCTGCCGGTCGCCGCCCGCATCAGGTTCGACGCCTCATAGCCGGATGGCTACCTTGCCGCGCACATGGCCGTCCCGGAGGTAGCGGATGGCGTCGGGTACCTCGGCGAGCGGGTAGGTCCGGTCGACGGCGGGTGTCACCGAACCGGCCTCGATGAGTTCGGTGAGGGCTTCGAGGTCGCGGCTGCGCACCAGGGTGCCGTGGGCGCGTAGCCGGTGGCCGACGAAGGGTGACAGCAGCATCGCGCCCAGCTGGCGCTGGTTGCCGCCGATCCAGTTGCCTCCGCCCTCTCCGCCGACGATGGCGAGGGTTCCGCGCGGGGTGAGGGCGCGGCGCAGCCGGGAGATGGGCCGGTTGCCGGCGATGTCGAGGATGACGTCGTAGCGGCGGCTGCCGTCGACGGGGTCCTGCCGCGTGTAGTCGAGGACCTCGTCGGCGCCGAGGGAGCGGACCAGGTCGGTCTTGGTGGTGCTGCACACCCCGGTGACGTGGGCGCCATACGCCTTGGCCACCTGTACGGCGAAGCTGCCCACGCCGCCCGAGGCGCCGAGGACGAGGACGCGCTGACCGGCCTTGACCTGTCCGCTGTCCCGTACGGCGCCCAGCGCGGTGCAGGCGGAGACGGGGACCGCCGCGGCCTGTTCGAAACTGAGGCCGGCCGGCTTGGGTGCGAGGGCGCCCTCCTTGGCGCGGGCGTATTCGGCGAACGACCCCGCGCAGTTGCCGTACACCTCGTCACCCGGCCGGAAGCGGGTGACGTCCGGGCCGACGGCTTCGACCACCCCCGCGACGTCCATGCCGCGGACGCGGGTCCTGGGGGTCCGCAGGCCGGACACGGCGCGGACCGCGTAGGGCATGCCCGCCATGAGGTGCCAGACGCCTTGGTCGACGCCGGCGGCGTGCACCCGTACGAGGACCTCGCGCCGTCCCGGAACCGGTCGCTCCATCTCCTCCATGCGCAGGACCTCGGGCGGTCCGTAGACGTCCTGGACGATGGCCTTCATGAGTCGTCTCCCTCGGTGGAGGTGTACTGGAACACGGTGTCGAGCGGTACCGCGAACACGCGGGCGATCTCGAATGCCTTCTCCAGGGAAGGCGAGTAGCGGCCCTGCTCGATGGCGATGACGGTCTGACGGGTCACGCCGATCCGGCGGGCCAGCTCGGCCTGGGTCATCTCGCCGTTGGCGAAGCGCAGGGCCCGGATGGTGTTGGTGACCCGGGTGGGCTTCACCACGGGTGGAAGCCCAGCCGGTAGGAGGCGATCTTCGCCGTGGAGGCGAGCAGCGCCGAGAGGACGAACCCCAGGTAGATCGCGTTGGCGATCCAGAACTGGTCCGCCTCGGCCATCGCCAGCAGCATCCCGGTCACGGCGCCGATCACGACGAACGACTGGCCGATGTGGTCACCGAACCGGTGGATCTCCCGGTCACGCTGGTCCTTGACCTTGCCCTCCTCGGGCGAGAGCAGGGACACGGTGATGTGGAGCGCGATCGAGGCGACGATCGCCGCGCCGACCGTCCACAGCAGGGCGGCCGCGTACGGCTGCTGGGTCAGGGGCTCAGTCCCGGACCGCCCGAGAACGACGGCCAGATACGCCCCGTACGACACGACCGTGACCACGATCATGATCCACGCGCGTTTCTCCTCGACTGCCACGGCCACTCCCCATGTAAAGAAAACCAGACATCGACAGTGTCAAGGAATCGGGACACGGTGTCAATATTTCTTTACTTCGACGGGTGGCGGACCGCGCGCCCCCGCAGGATCGGCGGCGGGCCGAGGCGGTGGAAGCCGGTGCCCCCTAGTGACCTGGTTTGGAGATCCTGTCGCAGTAGCGGCAGATGCGGTCGAGGATCTGGTCGGCGGTCTTGGTCCAC
>NZ_JBGBPT010000095.1:0-9423 GCF_041106355.1 Streptomyces sp. BF23-19
AGGACGGCGGCGGCGAAGACGTCGTCGGCGCCCTGACACATCGAGATGATGTAGGACTCGATGACCTCGGGACCGAAGACGTCCAGGGCCCTGTCCACGGTGTGGAAGACGCCGAGCGTCCGCTCGCCCCAGGCATCGAGCTCCGCAGGGCCGAGAAGTCGGCGCGAGGTCAGTTCCTTGGCGAGCAGGCGCTGCCGGTAGTCGCGCGGCATGTCGGCGTAGCGCCAGGACTCCTCGCCGAGCCGGTCGAAGAGCTGGCCGAGCGCGTGGTGGTGGGCGTCGGCGTGCTCGCGCACGTCCATCGTGGCCAACTGCAGGCCGAAGGCGGCCAGGGTGCGGATGGTGCGGTCCATGCGGCCGTCGGCGAACAGCCCGCCGCGGTGTTCGCGCAGCGAGGCCTGGATCAGGGCCAGGTCCGAGAGCAGTTCGCCGGTGCCGAGGTAGTCGCGGCCTTCCTCGTGCGGGACGCCTTCGGCGAGACGGCGCTTGGTGTTCTCCAGCTTCTGCCGGACGCAGGTGGCCTTGAGGCGGTACGGCTCCTCGGCGTTCAACCGCTTGTAGCGCGGGCTGATCTCCGGCAGGAGTTCCAGGTCGTGCGCCAGTGACGTGAGCAGGGCATCGGACGCGCCGGTGCAGCGGATGGAGTGGGAGAGCAGTCCGCGCAGTTCGTCGATGAGCTCGATGGCGTCGTTTATCCCGTGCTCGTGCTGGAGGATCAGCACGTCCCAGGTGACCTCGGGGGTGACGTTGGGGTTGCCGTCGCGGTCGCCGCCGATCCAGGTGCCGAAGGTCAGCGGGCGGGTGCCGGCGGGGATCTCGACGCCGACGCGCTGGAGCTCGGCGGCGAGGTCCTCCAGGACGTCGCCGACGGCTCCGGCGTGCAGCTCGTCGAGGTAGTAGATGGCGTTGCGGGCCTCGTCGGCGGGCTCCGGGCGCACCACCCGCAGCTCGTCGGTCTGCCAGATCAGGTCGATGTTCTCCGCCAGGCGCAGATCGTGCCGGCGCCGGTCCGACCCGCTGACCGGTGTCTCCAGGAGCTCCGCGATCCGGCGCAGCTTGTTCAGTACGGAGCGCCGTGCCGCCTCCGTCGGATGGGCGGTGAACACCGGACGCACATGGAGGTTCTTGACCGCGGAGGCGAGGGAATCCGGCACCTCCTGCGCGGCCTGGCGCACGACGCGGGCGAGGGCGGCCCCCGACCGTTCGCGCTCCGAGCGTAACTCGCGGCCTCGGTGGACCTGTTCGGCGACGTTGGCCAGGTGGAAGTAGGTGGAGAAGGCGCGGACCAGTTTGGCGGCGGTCTCCAGGTCGGTGCCACCGAGCAGCTCGGCTGCGGCCGCGCCGTCCTCGCGGGTCAACTCACGTACCTTGTCGACGAGTTCCAGGAGTTCCGTACCCTCCTGTCGGACGAGTGTCCCGTCGAGGAGGCCGCGGAGGCGTCGGATGTCGTCGTGCAGGGCGGTGTGCGAGGTAGGGGCGTTCATCGCTGCTCCTGGGTGGGGTGGTGAGGGTCCGCTCACGGGGTCGACAAGCCCAAGGGGTGCGTGGTCAACAGGTACGCGGTGTCGGTCGGCCGGTGCCCTCAGGGCGTCAGCAGTTCCGCAGGACCGGACCGGGTGATCGCCGCAATCTGATCTGCCGTCAAGTTCGCTGCCTCGAACCACTGTTCGCTCGCGGTCAGCCAGCCCGCCACGTCCGGCTGGTCCGGCTGGCCGAGGTCGGAGCTGAACACCACCCGAGGGTGGGCCCGGACGACCTCGCCCAGGTGTCGGGCGTCATGATGGCCCAACAGCAGTGTCAGCGCGGTGAGTTCGACGTACAGCCCGGGTACATCGGCCAGCTCCGCGAGATCGGCGGGCGTGAAGCCCGACATCGGGTGGGTGGCGTGGGTGAGCAACAGGCGTGGCGTACCGATCCGTACCGCTTCGTCGATCACCCGCAGGGACGCGTCCCGGTCGCAGTGCCCGGTCGCCACGACGACCGGCAGGTCGCGGGCGGCGCGCAGCACGTCGCTCGCGCCCCGGGCGAGGCGCCCCTCGGCGTCCACCACCGGCTCGGCGCGCCACTGGTCGGCGTCGAGCCGGGGGTGGAACGAGGCTCGCCGCAGCCTGGAGGCATGGGAGGGTCCGACCAGCGTGGGCAGGTATACGACCAGCCGGGCCGGGCTGTCCGGTCCGTGTGCGTAGACGGCCTGCTCCACGACGCGCGGCACGACGCCCCCGGCCAGGTCGTTGAGTACGACCGAGCCGGAGACGGGGAGCCCGTCCTGACGGGCTTCCCAGGCGCGTGCGGCCGTGGAGCTGAGGTGGCTCTTGAGCACCACCCAGCCCCCGGCCGCCGCGTACGCGAGACCGGCACCGGTGGAGGTCAGCCGGCGCCGGTAGAGGTCCGGGCCGGCGTGATAGTGGACGTCCACCACGCGTTGCGCGAGGTCAGGCATGGGACGGGGCGGGCCGCTCGGCGCGGACGCCCCACGGGTCGGCGTACCCGAACCGCCGGCGGGCCTCGTCCAGGCGCAGTCCGCCGGCGACGGCCTCGGCGATCGCTGCCTCGGTCCGCTCGACGCGTTCCGCCCGGCCCGTGACCTCGGCGGCGTGCGCGGCGGGCACGACCAGCGCCCCGTTGTCGTCGGCCACGACGATGTCGCCGGGTCGCACGGTCACATCGCCGACGGTGATGTCCCTGCCGGTCGCCGCCAGTTCCACGCGGTTCTTGCCGCTGACCATCGTGGCGCCCGTGCTGAACAGCGGGTAGCCGGCCGCGCGGATCTCGGAGATGTCGCGGGCCGAACCGTGCACGGCGGTGCCGCGCACCCCGCGCCGCTGGGCCAGCGCCGTCAGCAGCGAGCCCCAGTTGGTGCAGGTGGTGGTGCCCGCGTTGTCGACCACGACGAACGAGCCCTCGGGCACGTCGTCCAGGTAGTTGGCCGCGTTGCGAAACCCCTGGTCGGCACGGGTGTCCACCGGTCGGTAGGTGACGGTGAAAGCGCGTCCCGCCGCCCGGGTTCCCGGCACGCGCGGGGCGATCCCCGCCAGGACGCCGCCGACGCCGAGGCTGTCGAGTGCGTCCGAGACCGACGCGGTGTCCAGCCGGGCCAGCCGGTCCACGATGTCGTCCGGTACCTCGGGCGCCTTGCCCGGTACCGCTTCGGTCCCCGACTCGCCCTGCTGTGCGCTCAGTTGACGGGTGACCGCCTCGGCCACCTGTCGGGTGCCGGAGTTGCCGCCCAGGTCGTAGGTGACCGTCGTACGGGCCCGGGCGACGGCCCGTACGGCGTTGCGCAACTCCTCGGCCGGTACGGGAATGTCGAGGTGGTCGAGCATCTGGGACACGGTCAGGAGCATGGCCATGGGGTTCGCCCTGCCCTGGCCCGCCATGCCGGGCGCACTGCCGTGGACCGGCTCGAAGTAGCTGCCGTGGTCGCCGATGTTGCCGCTCGACGCCAGGCCGAGTCCGCCCATGACGCCCGCGCCGAGGTCGGACAGGATGTCGCCGAACATGTTCTCGGCGACCAGGACGCCGAACCGCTCCGGCCGACGCACCATCCACAGGGCGACGGCGTCCACATTGAGGATCTCGGTCTCGATCCCGGGGTGTTCCTGCGCGATGACCTCAAGGCGCCTGCGCAGGTGGTCGCTGCTGTTGCGCAGGACGTTCGGCTTGTCCACGAGGGTGAGCAGCCGGTGCCCGTGGGCCTCGGCGTAGGCGAAGCCGAAGCGCAGCAGCCGGTCGATGCCGAACCGGGTCTGCAGTCGCAGCGTGACACTGGTGTCCTCGGCGCCGGACGCCTCGGCGTTGGGGTGGTGGCGGACCGCGTTCCACAGCGCCGTGTCCAGCCCGTGGAAGTCGAGACCGGCGTACAGCCCTTCGGTGTTCTCCCGGATGACGGTGAAGTCGAACCGCCCGTGGTCCAGGTCGGTGACGGGACGGATGTTCGCGTACAGACCGAGCCGCTGGCGCAGCTGTACGACCGGCGACACGAACGCCAACCCCCGGCCCCGCAGCGGGGGCACGAGTTCGGCCTCGGCCTCGCGCAGCGGCTTGCTGGTGATCGCGCCGAGCAGGCAGGTGTCGGTCTCCTCCAGGAGCTTCCAGGTGCGCTGCGGCACCGGGTCACCCTCCTGGCGCCAGCACTCCCAGCCGATCTCCCCGAAGCGGAGGTCGAGGGGCAGGCCGAGCCGTTCGACGGTGTCGAGGGCGGCGGAGACGACCTCGGGTCCGATCCCGTCGCCCGGAAGGACCGCGACGCTCTTCATTGGAGTCCCTTCTCCCGCAGGAACGCCCGGATCAGGGCGGACACATGTGCGGCTTGTTCGAAATGGGGGCGCATGCCCGTCCCGGGGACGACGTGCACCTCGTGGTGGGGCGCGGCGGCGGTGTGCCGCCGCGTGACGAGCTGGGACCGCTCTCCGACGAGCTGGAGCAGTGGTCCGGGGTGGCCCAGTACGGCCGGCGAGAGGTCGATGCCGCGCAGGAGGTGCATCCCGGCGGCCAGTCTCCGGCCGGCGGCCTCATCGGCGTCCGGCGTCGGGCCGGCGTCCCGCTCCGAGGCCGAACCACTGGGCAGTACGCGTCGGTTGAGCAGGGCCAGGGCCTCGCCGGGGCGGCCTGAGGCGGCCAGGTCGGCGATCTCGCCCAGCCGGGCCTCCAGAAGTGCGTCCGTACGGGTGGGGCCCGACACCAGCAGGGCGGCGGTGGCCGGACCGGCCTCGGGGAGCAGCGCCTGGGCCACGGCGCCGCCGAGCGCGTTCCCGCAGAGCAGGTCGACGGGGCCGAAGCCCGGTAGAAGTTCGCGCCAGCGGGCGGTGAAGACGGCCATCGAGTCCACCGTCTCGTCCCACAGCGACAGCGTGTCCGCCACGGTCACCCGGAGCCCGGCACCGGCCAGGACCTCGATGACGGGGGCGAAGAACGCGCCTTCGTCCCAGCTGGGCGTGACGGGGCCGAGGACGAGGGCGTGCCCCGTGGCGACGGCGGCCTCCGGTCCGAAGACCGCCGTCGCCACGGGCAGTGCGGTGTGCGTCACCGGACCGCTGCGAGGGTGCGCGCGGTGGCGATGCCCTCCCGGTGGTCGCCCAGCAGGTTCTTGCGGTGCTCCACGGACAGGTCGTAGCGGCCGAGCACCAGGTCGGGCAGCGGAAGCGACGGGGCGCCCTCGGGGATCGTGTCGAGCAGCAGCTCCGCCAGTTCCAGGGCGGGCCCCAGGTGGAGCCGGCCCGCGGCCTCGGCGTCGGTCCGGTCCAGGTGCGCCAGCCACTGCTCGGCGATCAGGTTGCCCGGCCCCTTGCCCATTCCCTGGATCGAGGAGTCCATCCAGGTGGCGCCCGCCGCGACGGCGCTGATGGCGTTGGCGAGGGCGAGCCCCAGGTTGTTGTGGGCGTGCAGCCCCACCGGCCGGCCGGTGACCGACTTGGTCAACGTCGTGAGGTCGGTGGTGTCGACGGGGGAGAGGCTCCCGTTGGAGTCGGCGAGGTAGACGAACTCGGCGCCCGCGTCCGTGGCCGCCGTCGCCACCTCGACCACGTCCCGCCCCGCCCACTGGCTGATCCGGGCGAAGTTGACGCCGACGGTGAAGCCGAGCTCCTTGGCCTGCCGGATGCGGGCCAGCCCCGCCTCGTACCCCTGGGCCGGCAGGATGATCCGTACGAGCCGGGCACCCGCCGCGTACATCGCGGGCAGGTCGTCGTCCGTGATGTTCTTCGGGTGGAGGATCATCGCGATCCGTTCGGGACCGACCTCCCGTGCCATCGCGGCGATGTAGTCGTCGTCGCCACGGCCGGTGAGCCCCAGGTCCGGCATCGGCAGCAACGAGCCCTTGCGGTAGGCGATCTCGATCCAGTCGAAGCCCGCCTCCACGCTCAGCTTCGCGTGCTGCAGGGCGTAGGAGAGCGGAAAGTTGAAGCCGTTGCGATATCCCCCGTCGCGCAGGGTGACATCAATGTTGACGGTACGCATGGATCCTCCGGGAAACTGATGAGAGTTCGGGTCAGAGGGACTGCTGGACGGCGGCGTGCGTGCCCGCGAGACGCCCGAAGATCAGCGAGCGCAGGACGGATGTGGCCGGCGGGTAGGCGTGGTAGAAGAGCCCGGTGGCCTCACCGGCGGCGTACAGGCCGGGGATGGCGGTTCCCGACGGGGTGACGACGCGTCCGTCCAGGTCGGTGCGGACGCCGCCGTAGGTGAAGCAGATGGCGGCGGTCACCGGGACGCCGATGAACGGCGGGGTGTCGAGGGCCGTGGCCCAGTTGGATTTGCGCGGCTCGATGCCGACGGTGCTCTTGCCGTCGAGGACGGACGGGTCGAACTCACCCGGTCCGACAGCGGCGTTGAATTCGGCGACGGTCTTCTCCAAGCCCTCGGCGTCGATGCCGAGCTTGCCCGCGAGACCTTCCAGGGTGTCCGCCTGCTCCGGCGGCACGTCGCTGAGCAGCGAGTTCATGATGCCGGGGATGGCGAGGGTCTTGCCGTCGGCGATCCAGTACGCCTCCTGGTCCTGGTTCTTCCAGATCTCGTACCCGACGTGCTCGAAGGTGTTGTCCCAGGTGTCGCGGCCCTCGTCGAAGAAGCGCCGCATACGGCCGTTGACGAAGATGCCGGTGCTGAATCCGTACAGCACCGCGTCGGCCTGCTGGGTGCGGCGGTCGACCGGCTCGGCGTGGATCCCGTCGAACTGGCCGGCGGTGTCCGCGCCGAGCTCCAGCGCCATGCGCAGCGCGTCGCCCCGGTTGTTCGCGATGCCGGGAGCGATCAGCGGCAGGTCGCAGGCACGGTCGCCGACGTAGCGGGTGAGCATCTCGGTGTTGCCCTGGAAGCCGCCGCAGGCCAGGACCACCGCACGGGCGCTCAGCCGCTGGGTGCGGCCGTCGGCGCCGCGCACCACGACACCGTCGACGGTGCCGTCCTCCCCGGTGGTCAGGCGCAGCGCCTCCGTCTCGTACCGGATGTCGACGCGCGGGTCGTTCTCCAGGGCAGAACCGAGGTGCTCGACGATCGAGGCGCCGCCGCCCCGGGGGCTCGCGGGCGGCGTCATGGACGGGGCGCCGCCGTCGAAGGTGTGCGGGAGCGGGAAGTCCTCGAAGGCGATCTCGACGCCGTGCTTCTCCACGAAGCTCAGGGTCTGGGGGGTCTCCCGCTCGACGGTGCGGCAGTACTCCTGGTCGGCGAGGCCACCCGAGACCCGGCCCATGTGCTCGGCCCAGTCGGTGTCCAGACGCCGGTCCTGGGTGATCCGCAGGAAGGCGCCGGTCCAGCGGGTCGCACCACCGCGCTCCTCCTGGGTGGCTCGTTCGAGCACGGCTATGCGGGTGGGAGTGGCGCGGCCGTCGGTGGCCTCGGCGTAGGACAGGGCGGCGGAGAGGCCGGCGGCGCCGAAGCCGACGACGACCAGGTCGTACGTACCGGTGGTGGCTGAGGTGGACAAGGTGGCTCCTAGCCGGTGGGAAGGCGGATGTGGAGGGTGGGGGTGCTCAGCGGGCGGGCGTGATGACCCGGCTGGTGCGGTAGAGCCGGAACTTGGCTCCTGTCGTCGTCTCGGCGAAGGCCTTGTAGCGGCGGCTGAACTCGGAGTCGTCGAAGATGGCGGCGAACCGCTGCTCGTCCGACCATGCCGCGAGGTTGATCACTGCGTCGCCTTCGACGCTGGTCAGCAGGCGGGAGCCGAGGAAGCCGTCGGCGGTGGCGGCGACGTGCTCGACGGCGGAGGCGAGCGTGTCCACGGTCTCGGCCGCGTTGTTCGTGGTGGCCACGTTGATGAGCAGAACGCCGGCGTCCGGCTCGGGCGACGTCACGACGCCCGGGCTGGTGCGGCGCGCCTCGAAGGCGGTCAGCCCGTAGGACACGAGCCCCAGGAGGTGCCACGGGTCACTCTCGACGAGCTCGCGGACCTGGGTGTCGTCCAGGTCGGCCGTCACGATGACGGCGCCGCCGTCCGGGCGGGGGCCGCTCAGCAGGATGCGTCCCTTGTCCGCGTGGTCGCGCAGCCAGGCCTTGTGCTCCGGAAGGTGCGCGGCGACCACGTCCGGCGCGGCCAGGTAGGTGAGGGTCAGGATGTGAATCATGGGATCTCCGAAGGGAGTTGAGGAGGGGGCGGGGGCGGGGTGTGGGGGGAGGAGGGCGTGGGGGGACGGTCAGGAGGCGGTGAGGGTGGCGAGGCGCGCGAGCACCGCCTCGGCCTCGGCGACGGTGCCGCGCACCACGGCCGCGGCCGGTTGGATGTCCTGGACGAGGTCCAGCACCTCGCCGGCGAACATCGCGCGCTGGCTGGTGTCGTCGCGAGCCACGGCGGCGACCCACTCGGGCTCGACGTCCGCGCGCCGGGCGGCGAGTTCGGCGTCCCGCCCGGTCCACGTGCGGGTGAAGTCGTTGCCCACCGACCGGGCCTGGTAGACGGTGTCCCAGGGGATACCGCGGACCACGTCGAAGGCGCGGGTGTTGACGGTGTCGGTGGTCGACGCCGACACCAGCGTCGTCTTGAAGCCCGTGGTGGCCAGGGACTCCTCGGTTGCGGCGAACCGGGTGCCCATCATCACGCCGTCGGCGCCCAGCGCCAGCGCGGCCGCGAGGCCCCGGCCGTCCGCGAACCCGCCGGCCGCCACCACCGGGACGGTGCCCTGGGTGATGTCGAGCACGGCCGGGACGAGCGGCAGCGTGGACTGCGTCTTGTGGTGGCCGCCCGCCTCGGACCCCTGGACGACGAGTACCGAGGCGCCGGCCTGGAGGGCCGTGGCGGCTTGCTCGGTGTCGTGCACCTGCACCACCACCTGCGCCCCGCTCCGGGCGGCGGACTCGACGTAACGACGGACCTGCGCCGCGTCGCCGAAGGAGAGGGCTATCACCGGCGGCGCGTACCCGAGGACCTTGTCCCACAGGCCGGGCCGCTCGTCGAAGGTGAACATGACACATCCGACGCCCCACACGCCGCCGCGCTCGGCTGCGTGGGCCACGTGCTCGTCGATGAAGGTCGGGTCTCCGTAACTGACGCCCACCAGGCCGAGACCCCCGGCCTGGGTGACGGCGGCCGCGAGGCGTCCGCCGGAGACGGAACCCATCGGCGCGGACACGACCGGATGGTCGATTCCCAGGAGTTCCGTCAGCTTCGTCGAGATCACTTTTCCCTGATTCCTTTCGGTTCCTCCGGATCGAAAGGCCGGAGATGAACGGTTGATACAGCCGATGTGCGTCCCGAATTCTCTTGGTGTTCACGCGAGGGCTTCGGTCCTCGTCGTGGCGGTGAAACCGGGCCGCTTTCACGTTCTGAAGACTAGATACCGAAGGCCATCCGAGTCCAAGACGGAAAGGGCGTGGCTGCCATAACTCGGAGCCTATGACTCCGGATTTAACCGGCCCGCAGAAAAGAAGGAACTTGCGGGGTGAAAGGGGGCGCCTGGAGGTAGCGGAAAAGCGGATGGCCCGGAGCTCCCCCCA
>NZ_JBGBPT010000095.1:9433-35181 GCF_041106355.1 Streptomyces sp. BF23-19
GGGGAGCCCCGGCCCACCCGCCGGTGTGTGGTGAATCCGCGGGTTTCAGGGGAGGTAGGGCCAGTCGTGTCGGGCGGCGACGCGACGGAGGACATGGGCCGCGCGACTGCCGGCGAGAGCCGTCACCGCGAGCCGCTCGCGCGGGGCCACGCCGGCCGGCAGGGGGCGCCAGGCGAGTTGGGGATCGCCCTGGACCGCAAGTCTGGGGCGCAGTGCCACGAGATCGGCGGTCGTCTGGAGCGCGTGGACGAACAGGGCCTGCTGGTCGTGGTCGATGGGGTGCAGCCGGGCGTTCCAGCCGAGACCGGCGAGCTGTACAGGCACCGTTTCGGCGTAACCCGGGGCGCACCCGCGCTCGTACCAGAGCAGTCGCTGGGTGGCGAGGTCAGCCCAGGTCAGCGCGGTGTGCGCGGCCAATGGGTGGTCGGGGCGCATGACGATCCCGAGCGGCTCGTCCCAGACGACGGCCCGCACCAGGTGGGGCGCCGGGCACGGCAGTCGGACGATGCCGAACTCGATCTCGCCGTGCCGCAGCAGTTCGAGCTGGTCCACCGTGCCGACGGAGCGCATCCGCAGGCGCGGCCGCGCCGGGTCCTGACGGATCCGGGCGCAGCCGACCAGACCGTTCTGCACCTGAGCGAGCACCTCGGCCGGCACTCCGCCGCACACGCCGACCGGCCAGGCGCGGGGGGCCGGGGTGGCCGCCGCGATGGCGGTCCGCAACTGGCCCGGGATGCTCTGGATTTCCCGCAGGAATGCCCGACCGCCCGCCGTCAATTCGACACCGCGAGAACTCCTGATGAAAAGCGGCGCCCCTATTCTCCGCTCAAGCCGCCTGATCTGCTGACTGAGGCTCGGCTGGGATATGTGCAGCTCCTGCGCGGCGGCGGAAACGGTGCCTGCTCGCACCACGGTCAGGAAATACCGTAGATGGCGCATGTCGAAATCGTCGATGTCTTCGGCGTGGGTGACGGCCTGAATGAATCCGTCGTGCTCCTGGTCCGAGGGGACCGTTTCGGCGGCCGGCTGTTCCAGCGGGAACGGGGCGATCCCTTCGTCCAGCACGCTCATCGGCTTCACATGCCCTTTCGCAGATTGTTCCGGGGGTGAACTGGCTGTCGTGATGCTGGGGGTCCGCGATGTGTCGCCCCGCGTGGGCATGTCGGTGCCGCCTCGTCCCGCGCCGGCCCGCCTCCTGGCGCTCGCCGCGTCGACGCACCTCGCCGCCCTGCCGGATCGCAGCGGCTGCCCCCCTCTTCCGTCTACGCAAGACCAAAGTTATACCAGCAACCATTTTTGATCCATGATCTATGACGTACGCCACATCGGGCCCGGAGTCGAAGGCGCGGGGGTCAAAAAAATTGACCTTGAGTCCAATGTTGGATCAGACTCTCGACTACTGGACCCCTCATCCATGCCATTCGTGCCGTCAGCGCCCGCAGCGGTTCTGCCTACTTCACCCCGAAGGTGTGCTCTCTCGTGAATGCGTTAAATTCCGATATATCCATCGCTGTCGTCGGCTTGGGGTGCCGGTTCCCCCAGGCCGCCGGGGTCGGCGAGTTCTGGCGGAACCTCATGGCCAACACGGACTCCGTCGTCCCCGTGCCCGGTGACCGCTTCGACGTGGAAGCGGTGCACTCCCCGACGCCGGGGGTGCCCGGGCGGACTGTCTCCCGGCACGGCGGGTTCCTCGACGATCCGTTCGCGTTCGACGCGACCTTTTTCGGCATCTCCCCTGCGGAGGCCACCTCGGTGGACCCCCAGCACCGCCTGCTGCTGCCGGTGGTCTGGGAGGCGCTGGAAGACGCCGGCATCATCCCCTCGTCCCTCGCCGGCAGTCGCTGCGGCGTCTTCATCGGCCAGGCGACCTCGGACTACGCCCGTGAGGACGGCACGGCCGAGCAGTCGCTCCGCGAGGCGACCGGAAGTCATTTGCGGGCCATGGCGGCAGGTCGGATCTCATACGCCCTTGACCTGCGCGGGCCGAGCATCACCCTGGACACGGCCTGCTCCTCCTCGCTGGTCGCGGTCCACGCGGCCCGGCAGAGCCTGCTCGGTGGAGAGATCGACGTGGCCGTCGCCGGCGGCGTGAACGTCATCCTGTCTCCGCGGGACGCCATCGCCTACTCGCAGGCCGCGATGCTCTCCCCGGACGGCCGCTGCAAGTTCGGCGATGCCGACGCGAACGGTTTCGTACGCAGTGAAGGTGTGGGTGTGGTCGTGCTGAAGCGGCTCGACGACGTACGCGCGGGGGACCGCGTCCATGCGCTCCTGCCGGGCAGCGCCGTCACCAATGACGGCCGGGCCAGCGGACTTCTGCTGCAGCCGGCGGTGGCCGGACAGGTCGAGATGCTGGAGGCTGCCTGCCGCAGCGCCGGTCTGAGCCCCGCCGACCTGGACTACGTCGAGGCCCACGGAACGGGAACCTCGGTCGGCGACGGCGTCGAGCTGCGCGCTCTGGCCCAGGCCCTGCGGCAGAGCGGCCCCCGAAGCGGGCGCCGGACCAGGACCGGCTCGGTCAAGAGCAACATCGGGCACACCGAGGCCGCCGCAGGCATCGCGGGTCTGATCAAGTCGATCCTCGTCGTCCGCAACGGCGTGATCCCCGCCTCGCTGCACGTCACCACGCCGACCCCGCTGCTCGCCGAGGACGACTGCCCCGTCGAGCTCGTGACCGGCAACACGCCGCTCGACCCGGCCGGGGAGCGGGCCGTGGTCGGCGTCAGCTCCTTCGGTCTGTCCGGCACCAACGCCCATGTCGTGGTGGCGGAACACGTCCCGCAGGAGCGCGAACCGGAGCACGGGGCGACCCAGCTCCCTCCGGAACGCCCCACCCACCTGCTCGTCCTGAGCGCCCGCTCGTACCGCTCCCTGCGTGAACTGGCCGGCAAGTACGCCGACTTCCTCGGCCCGCGCGGCCCGGGTCGGGACCTCCCCCTGTGGGACCTCTGCGCCTCGGCCGCACTCCGACGCGAACAACACACCTATCGACTCTGGGCGGTTGGCGCCGACCACCAGGAACTCGCCGAGGCCCTAAGCTCCCTGGCCGACGGAGAGGAGGGCGACCGGGCCGGCTTCGGCGAGGCGGGCTTCGGGTCGGCTCGCCGTACGGCCTTCGTCTTTCCCGGACAGGGCTCCCAGTGGCCGGGCATGGGGCGCGCGCTCCTGGAGTCGTCCGGCGCGTTCCGCGAGGCCATGCGCCGATGCGACCAGGCGATCGCGGAGGAGACCGGCTGGTCGGTGATCGACCTGCTCACCTCGACGCACCAGGAGTTCCCGGTGGAGGTGGAGAAGGTCCAGCCCTCGCTGTGGGCGATGGAGGTCGCCCTCGCCGCGCACTGGAAGGACATGGGCGTGGAGCCCGACCTCTGCCTCGGCCACAGCATGGGGGAGGCCGCGGCGGCCTGTGTCTCGGGTGGGCTGACGCTGCGCGAGGCGGCGGCGGTGATCTGCCGGCGCAGCCGGCTGATGCGGCGCCTCGCCGGGCAGGGCGGCATGCTGGCCACCGAACTCTCGGGGGAGCAGGCGCGGCGGGCGGCCGGAGCCACGGCCGGAGCGGTCTGTGTCGCCGTCGAGAACGGACCGAGCTCGACCGTCCTCGCCGGCGAGAGCGCGGCTCTCGACGCCATACGTCAACGCCTCGACAGGGAAGGGGTGTTCAGTCGCCCGGTCCAGGTGAACGTCGCCTCCCACTCGCCCGCCATGGAAGGGATCAGGCCCGAACTCCTCGACGCCCTGGCCGACCTCGTCCCGGCCGTGCCCCGCACCGCCCTGTACTCCACCGTGCGTGCCGCACCGGTCGAGGGGCCGGAGCTCGATGCCGCCTACTGGATGGACAACCTGCGCGAACCGGTCCGCTTCCACGAGACGGTTCGGCAGGTGGCGAAGCAGGGGCCCCACGTCTTCGTCGAGGTGAGCCCCCACCCGGTCCTCGAAACCTCCCTGCGCGAGACCCTTCGGACCCTGGGAGACGAGTCGGCCACGGTCACGTCCACCCGACGTCACCAGGACGAACACCTGCTGCTGGCCCAGGCGCTGGGCCGATACTTCGCCCACGGCGGTCAGGTGCGGTGGGCGCGCTGGTTCCGTGCGCAGACCCCGGCCGTCGAACTGCCCACGTACGCCTGGGACGAGGAGCACCTGCGGCGGGACCCGGCCGGCCGGGAGGCCTCCGTGCCGGGCCGGTACTCCGAGCAGGTCGTCCTGGACCGGCGGGCCGCAGGCGTACGACTCCACGGACTTGCGCCGCTTCCGCCCGCCACCCACCTGCGCATCCTGCACGACGCGGCCGTCTCGGCCGGGCTGGGGAACGTGGGCACGGGCATCGTCGTCGAGGACGCGCGCGTCGGGGAGGTGTTCGTGGACCTCACCGCGCGCCGCGACGAGACGGTCACGCTGCGGGCCGTTCTGGGCGAACCGGTGCGAGGCGGTCACCCCGCCTCCGTGCACGCCCTGCCCGACGAGGCGGGCGGCGAAGCCGAGCTGTGCCTCACGGCCTCCGTACGTACCCTCGCCGAGGACGAACCGCCCCTGGCGCGTGCGGCGATGGACGCCGCGCTGGCCCAGTGCCGCACGTACCGCTCGGAGCGGGAGTTCATCGGCGAATTGGAGGCGCGGGGCTACGAGGTGGACCCCTCGTTCCGCGCGGTGCGACACATCTGGTCCCGCAACGGCGAGGCGATCGCCCAGCTGCGCCGCCCGGACGGCTTCCACCAGGCGAGCTGGGAGATCTGCCTGCACCCGCTCCTGGCGGCGCTGCCGCAGACGGACCCGTACTTCCCGGTCGGCTTCGAGCGGGTCCGGTTCCGCGCCGAACTCCCCGAGAACTTCTGGGTCCACGCCCGGCGCACCCCGGGCACGCAGGCCGGGACCGTGCGGGCCGATGTCGTCGCCGTCGACGACGAGGGTCGCCTTCTCGCCGAATTCCTCGGCGTCCGCCTGCGCCGGGCCGAGCGGCCCCAGCGCCCGTCGGCCGACCCCGTCCGCCTGGTGCTGAGGGCTCCCGAACTCGCCGTCCGCCTGATCGAGGACGGCAGCCGGCTGCCTCGCTGGATCGCGTCCTCCCTGACGGACGCCCTGCGCTCCCTGACCACCGTGCCCCGGCCGCTCCCCGCCGGTCCTCCCCCGGGTGAAGCGGCGGCCCCTTCGGGGCGGGAGGCGCCCCCGCGACCGACGGGCGGGAGCGATGTCCTCGTCCGGAGCGCGGCGCGACTGCTGGGCACGTCGCCCGAGCGGATCGATGCCCGGCGACCGCTCAGTGCGTACGGTCTCGACTCCCTCATGGCCACGCGCCTGAGGGTGCAGCTGCGGAGGGACTACGGACTCGACATGTCGGTCGACCGGCTGCTGGGCGAGGAGAGCGCCGCATTCCTGACCGAGGCACTGCTGGCCCAGATGCGAGAGGATCCGGACGATGCCGCCTGAGGGGAGCGAGAGGGGGTATCAGCCGTCCGGGGCCCCTCTTCGCGCCCTACCCGATCCGTGTACTGGCGACCAATGATAGATCGTGGTACACGTAGTTCAGGTGGGCTCATGTCGTGGAGTTCCGCCGTGCCTTCGCGCGCCGCAATGCGCGGTTACGAGGCCCGTGCATTTAAAAGCAAGCAGGGACAAAATGACCGACTCAGCCACCTCTGCCCAGGCCCTCCCCGGACGGCGCGAGCGCAATAAGCAGAGGGTCAAGAATCACCTGTACGAATCCGCGATCAAATTGATCACGGTGAAGGGGTACGAACACACCTCCGTCGACGAGATCGCCGAAGAGGCCGACGTGGCCCGTGGCACCTTCTTCAACCACTTCCAGCGGAAGGAGGATCTCATCACGACGTGGGGGGAGCGGCGCCGGGTCCGGCTCACGCTCGGCCTCGGCGGCGCGGAGAGTGAGCCGCCGGTGTGCCTCCAGTCCACGCTGGAGCGATGTGTGGACGTCCTGTGCGAGATCAACGAGGAGGAGCGGGACGTCACTCGGGCCATGCTGATGGCCTGGGTGAAGGCCGGTCGTCCGATGCAGGAAGAGCCGTTCGCCGGCGAGATATTCGCACGCGTGATCGAGTCGGCGCGAAAGCGGGGCGAGATTCCCGATGAGACCGACTCTCTGCGTGTCGGGCTGCTGTTCAGGGACGTCTACCTGGGCACGCTCTATCGCTGGTCGCAGGAGAAAGGGGGAGAAATGGACTTGCGTACCGAGTTGAACGCCGTGTGCTCGATCATTCTGCACGGAATCCGATCCGCCCCGAAGGTGCGGCAGCCTGCCCGGTGATGAGCGGATTTCTCGGCGGGTGAAGCGCGCGGGGTGCAAGGCGCCGAGTCGCGGAGCTCTGTCGGATGTCCTGGACCGCTGTCCTGAACCTTGATGGAGACGCCGGCGCCGGCCCCGTGCGGGGCCGGGCGATGGCCGAACGGGCCGGACCCGCCCCGGAAGCGGAATGGGCCGCTGACCGGGGGAGTCCGGCCCGTTCGACGATCTCGGACACGTCGGGCCGCGTTCTCGGGCGCGTCGATCCTGTCCGCTGTGTGCGCGGCGGGCGGTGTTGCCGGGGGCCAGGTCGGGGCGTCCACCCGTACCGGCATACGGCAGTGCACCGCAGGGGGCTGCGGTGCACTGCCGTACGGCGGTCTGCGGTGGAGGGGCTCAGGCGGGCTCGGGGGCCCGGCGGCGGGTGCTGATCACCACGAGGCCGCCGATCACCGCGAGGGCGGTCAGGGCGGCGGCGAAGACGGTCGCCCCAGTGGTCAGGCCCACGGCGTCGCTCAGGTAGCCGGCGGAGACCGGAAGGATGCCGGCGGGAAGGTAACCGCCCACGTTGAGCGCCGCGTTGGCCTCGGCGAGGCGCTGCGGCGGCACGGTGGAGTTGAGCAGCGAGAGCCCGCCCAGCTGACCCATCCCCTGCCCGGCGCCGGCCAGCAGTGCGGAGGCGATGAGGACCGCCACCGACGAGGAGTGCACGGCGACGGCGAGGGCGGCCATGCTGAGGGTG
Source organism: Streptomyces sp. BF23-19 (assembly GCF_041106355.1). Lineage (NCBI taxonomy): Bacteria > Bacillati > Actinomycetota > Actinomycetes > Kitasatosporales > Streptomycetaceae > Streptomyces > Streptomyces sp. BF23-19. The sequence goes on from NZ_JBGBPT010000095.1 coordinate 16,411, forward strand.
GTGCCGGCCGCCCCGGTGATCAGGATGGTGCGGCGGCGCAACTTCTGGACGGCGAACTGCACGCCGGTGGCCGAGAGGAACATCGCGAAGGCCATGACCCCGGCCACCACCCGGCTGGTGGTGCCGAGCAGGCCCGACAGGAGTGAGGGGCCGAGCGAGAGGACGAACGAGGTGGCGGTGATGCCGGGGGCGAACACCGCGATACCGAGGACGAGTTGGAGGCCGTTGCCCTTCGGTACGCCCGGTATGCGGACCCAGGCGCCCTTCGGGGGTGCGGCGGGTCGACGTACGGGCATGCGCAGCACCGCGAGGATCGCGGTCGTGAGCAGCGCGATCTCGACGAGGAAGACGGTGACGGTGGGCGCCGGCGCCGTCTCGGACAGGATGCCCGCGAGGAGCGGGCCGAGGCCCGCGCCGAAGACCATGGCGCACGAGGCGAGCAGGGCGGCGAGGCGCTTGCGCGCCTGCCCGGCCACATCGGTCACCGCGGCCATGCCGGCGGAGACGACGGCGCCGACGGCGATGCCGGTGAACAGACGGGCCACGATCAGCGCGGCCACCGACGAGGCGGTCGCGAAGATCACGCATGCCGCGACGCCGAGGGCGAGAGCGGGGAGGAGCACGGGCTTGCGGCCGAGCCGGTCGGAGACCACGCCCGAGACGAGCAGGGACCCGAGCAGTCCGACGATGTAGAACGCGAAGATCACGGTCAGGGTGCCCTTGGAGAAACCGATGTCCTTCTGCCACAGCACGTACAGCGGGGTGGCCGCGTTGGACAGGATGAACACCGCGGTGACGGGCCAGGCGGCCAGCCAGACCCACCAGGTGGGAGCCGGGGTGGCGGTGGCCGGGCCCGAGCCCTGTGCCGTCTGCGCCGCTTTGGTGTGCCGCGCTCCGCTCGCCGCGTACGTGGGCACCGTTCGACTTTCCGACATGAGCGTTTCCTCCGTCGAGGTATGTACGAGTTAAGTCGAACTTAGCATGTTGTACGATTCAAGTCGTACATAGGATTCGGGTTATAAGGAGTGGCCTATGTCGGCGTCGACGCGATCAGCGACCACCATCAAGGTGCTGCCGGAGCCTGCCGGGCTCCCGGAGCCCCTTGCCGAACCGGCGGTGGGTGAACTGCGGCTCGAAACGGTGCTGGGGGCGCTGAGCGATCCTCTGCGCCTGGGGATCGTGCGCAAACTCCTCCTGGAGTCCGAGGAGTTCGACCATTCCTGCGGGTGGTTCGGCCTGGACCGCCCCAAGTCCTCCCTCACCCATCACTTCAAGGCGTTGCGCGAGGCGGGCATCACGAGGCAGCGGCAGTACGGTCTGGAGCGGCGCAGCCACGTACGCGTCGACGACCTCGACGCGCGCTTCCCCGGACTCCTCGACCTCGTCGCGGACTGGACGCCGGCCTCGCGGTAGCGGTGCCACGGCAGCCGCCGTCTTCAGGGGCGACCGCACCGTGGCCCGGCACCGCCGACCGGTCACGTGGGCGCCTTGACGCCTGGGGCAGTGGCTTCGTGGAGTCAGGGCTTCTCGGGGTCGAGGTCCGGTAGCGGGCGGGAGCAGGTCGAGCGGGAGACGAAGGCGAGTCCGTCGTAGTCCTCGGCCGGCGTGAGCGGGGCGATGTGGAAGCGGTAGGTCAGGCGCGGCACAGCGGCGCCGAAGCTGCGCTGGGCGGACGGCTCGCGCAGCCACCGGGCGCCTTCCGAGGACGGGTCGGCGGCCCGCAGGTCGACGTAGTAGTTCCCGGGGACCGCGGCAGCGAGCCGGCCCTCCACGCACCGCAGACTCGTGCCGATCCGGTGGCGGACGCCGGGGCCCTGGGTCCGGCCGGCGCTCCGCGCCCGGAAGGAGCCCTTCCCGAACAGCAGGCCCAGCGCGTAGTAGCCGTCGCCGAAGCGGGCGCGCAGGTGACTGCCGAGGGCGGGTACGCCGTTGCCGTACACGCCCTTCGCGATGTGGCCGTTGTGCGCCCACAGCGCCACGGGGCCTTCGGTCCCGCCGTCGCCGCCGCCCGCCACGAGTCGCACGACGGCCTCGGCCATGTAGCGGTCGCGGACGCCGAACACGTTGTCCTGCGGGGACCCCGGATCCAGGGAGCGCGTCACCAGGTCGGCCGCCCGGCACAGGATCCGCGCGTGCTCGACGGCCTCGGCCACCGCCTCCGGTGAGGTGAGCTCGGCGAACTTCGCCCGGTTGCCGTCGAGGAACCCGGCGACGGCCTGTGCCCGGTGCAGCAGGCGCTGCTCCGGGTCCGGGCCGGTGCCGGGCCGGGCCCGGGCGAGGACCTCCAGCTCCGCCATGTCCGTGGCCCGCTCCGGCGCGACCTGCCCCAGGTACGAGCCGACCGCCGCGACCGAATCGGCGGCCAGCTGCGGATCGATGCCCACGAACCGCACCCGCCGATCGGCCGGCACGCCGCGGTTGTGGGCGCGCATCCACTCGACGATGTCGAGCATCTCCTCGGTGCGCCACGTCCAGAAGCCCAGCCGGGTGATGAGCCGGACGGGATCCCCGACGCCGTGGCACACGTACGCGTCCACGGCGCGGGCCGCCGACTCGCCGGCCTCCATGGCCAGCGCGGTGCATCCCATGTCCCGCACCAGGAACTTCAGGACGCGGTGCTTGAGCCGGAAGAACTCCCGGGTGCCGTGGGTGGATTCACCGAGCCCCACGATCCGCACGTCCCGGAGCACCTCGCGCAGCGGTTCGAGGTCCTCGTGCGGAGCGCCCGGGTCCAGGGTGTCCAGGGTCCGCGCGTGCGCCGCCAACCAGCCTTCGATGGCGTTCGACATGGTGATGTCCCCCTTTTCGCGTGCGTGTGTGTGCCTACTCCTGGCCCCGCCACGCGGCGAGGAACGGGCTGGGCTCCCCGTTCCAGGAGACCCGCAGGGTCTCGCGTGCGCGGGTGCAGGCGACGAACAGCAGGCTCAACTCGCCCAGGCGGTCCTCCTGGTGTTGCTGAGCGTCCACTTCCACGGGTGTCAGGGCCGAAGGCAGCGGAACGACGCTGTCGCTCACACCGGCGACCGCGACGCAGCGGAACTCCAGGCCCTTCATCCGGTGCATGGTCCCGATGCTGATGCCGTCGCCCGACCCGTGCGTGCCACCGAGGATCCGGACCGGCAGATCGGCCTGCTCCAGCGCGTGCGCGATCTCCTTGCCCAGCTGCATGTAGCGGACGGCCACCCCGATGTCGCCCGCTTCCACCCCGTCGGCCATCCACGCGGCGATGTGTTTCGTGAGCTCCGCGATCTCCTCGGCCTTGGTGCTCGCCGCCCGCAGTTCGGGGTGCGCGCCGTTCAGCACGGACCGGTAGCCCGCCAGCGACTCGGTCCCGCCGTCCATGTCGTCCGGGTGCTCCCGGTCGAGCAGGGACGTCGACCACTGCAGGATCTCGTGCGTGGTGCGGTAGTTGATCCGCAGCCGATGGGATCTTCCGGTCACGTTCACGCCGAGGCCGCGCAGCGACACCTTGTTCCCGTAGATGCGCTGGTGCGTGTCGCCGGCGATGAACAGGTCGTCCGGACCGGGTGCCACCGACGCCCGCAGCAGCCGCCATTGCGCCGGATGGAGGTCCTGGGCCTCGTCGATCACCACATGGCGGAACGGGCGGTCGGTACGCGGCTCCAGCAGCCGGGTGGCCTCCGCGCACACCTGGAGGAAGGTCCACTCGCCGGCCTGGCGCAGTTCCCGCGTGAACGCCTCGACGGCACGCCAGACCTGGGCCCGCCGCAGCGGGCTCAGCGCGGTGCCCCGGCCGCTGCGGGACGCCTTGAGGTAGGCCTCGGGCGAGCGCAGGTCCTGGGCCAGGACGACCTGCCGCCACTCCTGGTCGAGGAAGACGTCGCTGTAGTCGAGACCGAGCCTGCGGGCGAGGGCGTTCCAGCGGGAGTTGATCTCCTTCTGGCCGGTCAGGATGGACAGCGGGGCGCCCCGGTCCTCGCGGACGAGCTGATTCGCGAGGGCGTCGACGTTGACGACGCGGATCTTCGCGCGCAGCGCCTCGTCGGGGATGAGCAGTTCGAGTCCGTGGCGCAGGTCGGTGGCGAGGTTCCGGGTGTAGGTCGTGAGCAGCACCGATTCGTCGGGCGCGTCGTCCGGAAGCTGCCGCGCCAGGTGGAGCGCGCGGTGCAGGGCCACCACGGTCTTGCCCGTGCCGGGGCCACCGGTCACCCGGGCGGGCCCGTTGTAGGAGGGGTGGTAGGCGATGCGCCGCTGACTGGGGTGCAGGAAGACCCGCCACGCGTCGAACGGCCGGGACAGGACGTCGAGCAACTCCTCGGGGCCGGAGAGCAGGGCGATCCGCCCCTGCGATCGGGCCATCGCGGCGGCGAGTTCGTCCCCGGCGGGCGTCTGCTGGGCCGCGCCGGCGGCGCGTTCGGCCTGAGCGGCGACGGACTCGCGCCAGACGTCCTCCGGGCTCAGCCCCGCGGCCAGGCCGGCGAGCACGTCGTACTGCTGCTCGGGAAGGATCTTGCGGAGCGCGTCGAGGTGAGCCTCGGTGCTGAGGTTCCGTACGAGGGGGAGCAGATCGGGATCGATACCGAGGCGGATCAGCTCCTTGTCGGCGACCTCGGCGAAGAGCCGCGCCTCCGCCACGTGCGCGGCGTACCGCACGTCGGCGGCGGCGCGCTCCAGGGCGATGTCGTCGCGCAGTTCGATGCCGTGGGTCGCCGAGTTCACCGTCGCCCGGTGGCTCAGTGCCCAGGCGATGGCGTCGTCGTGCGCCATGACCTTCAGGAGAAGGAAGCTGTCTCCGGATTCCGGTGCGAGAACGACCCCGCGCATGAACTTGTTGACGCGGAGGGTGCGGATCCGCGGGTCGCGGGGGTTCTCCAGCTTTTCCAGGTGGAGCCCGGCATGGCGATGCTCGCGGAACTTGTCGAAGACCTCGTGGACCCGCTTCTGGACGGTCTTCTCCAGCCGGGCGAACTCCAGGAGGAAGTCCTTGTGGATTCCCAGCGTCGCCATGTGTGCCCCCGGGTCGTACGCGTGCCGACGTTTCGACTGATCACCGTACGGTACGGGGCGACAATGGCTCGTCGGTACCGAGGGTTTGGGGAGAGGACGGGCGTGCACGCTCAGGAGACGACCTTCAGCAAGCTGGTCCAGGGGGAGCAGCAGTTCCAGGTGCCGCTCCACTACCGGCTGCGCGTCGCGTGCGGTGTGGCCGATCGCGATCTATCCGGTCAGCGGCACGGTCGAGGTGGTCTTCCAGTACCTCAAGCGCCGACCGCCCTTCGACGACGAGCCGTTGCGCCGTGCCCTGATGGAGCGCTTCAACGCCGTGGACGGCATCGACCTGGCCGAGGCCAAGCTCGACCTGCGTCCTTCCTTCCCGTTGGAGGTCTTCGCCGCGCACGGTGAGGAGATCCAGGCCGTACTGGAGTGGTTCGTGCACGAGGTGGCGCTCGCGGAGGCCCGTCGTCCGTTCGACGAGGAGAGTGCCCGGGCCGTGTTCTGACCCGGGCCGCGTTCTGACCCGGGCCGTGCGGGGCCCCCGCGCGCCTCACCGATCCGGCCGTACACCTCCGGTGCGGTGGAGCTTTCGGCTTCCGCCGTACGGGAGGTGTACGCGGCCACGGCGGTCGGAAGCTGCTCCCCGTTGAGGAATCGCTCCCACGACGAGCGGCTGTAGTGCGGCCGGTCGGCCGGTCGGCCGAAGCTGAGTTGCGAGGCCTCCTCGATCCTGCGCATCTCCGTGCTCGATCGGGTACGCGCCGACGCCGATCCACCTGTCGCCTTCGTCCGGTCGGACGTCGAAGGGTCCCCCGACTCGCTTATGAGTCATACGGCTTCCACGGGGACGGTGTGGCGCGTGGGACAGGGTGTGCGGCGCCGCCGCACTCGCCGTTCGTGCCAGGGGGCACCTACGTGATCACCGGCGGCTTCGGGGCGATCGGCCTCGCGCTGGCCCGACGTATCGCGGAGGTACCGGACACGTCGATCGTCCTCATCGGCCGGAACCTTCCGGACGGCGGCGGCGCCCCCGACGGTGCCGCCGGGGCGGGACGGCACCGGCCCGCCGAGGAACTCGCTCGGCTGCGCGCCTCCGGCGCCAAGGTCCTCGCCTTCGCCTGCGACGTCGCGGACCGCCCCCTCCTCGCGGAGGTCATCGGCAAGGCGCGCGCGGAAACGGGCCGGATCGACGGTGTTCTGCACCTCGCGGGCGTGGTGGACGACACGCGGCTCCACCTGCTCGCCCCCGAACCGGCCGGACGGGTCCTGGCCCCCAAGACCGGGGGCACCCTGGCCCTGGACGAACTCTGCCCCGACGCGCGGTTCCTGGTCCTCTTCTCCTCGGTCCAGAACCTCAGCGGCGCCTACGGCCACGGGGCGTACATCGCCGCGAACCGTTTTCTGGACTCCTACGCCGCCGCGGCCGACACGGATGCCCGCCAGGTCGTCGCGATCAACTGGACCCTGTGGGGCGAGGTGTTCGGCATGGCGGCCCCGCCCGCGGAGACCGAGGCCGCCCGGGGCGCCGTACGTGGCTGGCTCGCGACCGCCGAGGGCATCGCCGCCCTGGAGCGCATCCTCGTCCACCGCCCGGGTCCCCAGGTCGCCGTCTGCCCCGACGGGTACGAGGCCCAGCTCCACCGGGCCGGGAGCAGGGCGGCCGCGGCCCGCGAACGAGCGGCCCGCACCTGATCCGACCGGCACCCGCCCGCCCTGCTGGCGGGTGCCTCCCCGCCACCGTGGCGTCGACTCACGTCCGGACCCGCCACGGCCGGCGCTACTTCGACGACGCCCCCGGGCCGGTGCGTGGGTGCGGCGCCTTCTCCGCCTCGCGTGCCAGGTACACCGACAGCCCCTCCAGCAGGATGTCCAGCCCCGCCTCGAAGCTCAGCCGACGGCTGTCGGGCGTCCAGGAGCGGGCCCAGACCGCGAGGTAGGGGTAGCGCTCGGCGTCGAAGAGGGCCTCGCGCTGGCTCTCGTCCACCTCCGAGGTGTCCAGGGACTCGCTCTGCTCCTGCAGCACGAAGCCCGTGATGTAGCTCATCACCGTGTCGTTGCCGTACGCCGCCGCGTCCAGCGGGGCGCCGGTACGGCTCAGCGCGCCCATCATCCGGTCGGCGATGGCGAGCCGGTTGGGGCCGGGGGACACCGCCCCGGCCAGCAGCCGCGCACCGTCGCGGTGCGCGAGCAGCGCGTCGCGCAGCCCCGCGGCCAGCCCCCGCGCCTCGTCGCGCCAGCTCGTGCCCGGTGCGCTGGGCAGCTCCGGCAGCCCGTCCAGGATCTTCTCCGTCAGCGCGTCGAGCAGATCCTGCTTGCTGGCGACGTGCCAGTACAGCGCCCCGGGCCGTACGTCGAGCTCCCCGGCGAGCCGTCGCGTGCTGAGGGCGTCCAGGCCGATGTCGTCGAGCAGCTTCAGGGCCATGTCGACCACTTCGGAACGCTGCAAGGGCATGTCAATCCGCCATTTCTCTCGTACGGCCCGTTCTGCTTGTCATCGTGGCACGTCATCGTAGGTGTGCGGGTCGCGGCGAACGGTGTGGGCCGAGGCATCGTGACAGCCCGGTCTCAAGGGCCGCTCGAGGCCGCCGGAGCAGACTCGGCCGGCCGTCCGGCAGTGGGCCGGACCGGCGACCGAGGAGGAGACTGTGCGGATCGACGACGTATACATCGGGGGGATCGGAGCCTTTCTGCCGCCCTTCGTCGAACGGCCGGCGGGAGAGGGCGGGAGCCCGCCCCCCGACGGGCTGACCGGCGCACTGGTCGCCGGCGAGCTTTCCCCGCCGGAGATGGCCGTACGCGCGGCCCGGCAGGCGTTCGAGCGGGCCGGCGCCGATCCGTCCACCCTGGATCTGCTGTTCCACGTGTCCGTGTTCCACCAGGGACCGGACGGCTGGCTGCCGCAGTCCTACCTCCAGCGTGAGCTCGAGCTCGACCCGCACGCCATGGCCGTGGAGCTGCGCCAGGGCTGCAACGGCATGTTCACCGGCCTGGAGCTGGCCATCTCCCACCTGCGCGCGGACGCGGCCCGCGGCAGCGCACTGCTGACCGCCGCCGAGAACTTCAACTCCGCCCTGGTGGACCGCTGGACCGCGCACCCTGGTTCGTACCTGGGTGACTCGGGCAGCGCGGTCCTGCTCACCCGGCGCCCCGGCTTCGCCCGGCTGCGGTCGGTGGCGACGGTCTCGGTACCCGAGCTGGAGCAGCTGCACCGCGGCGACGAGGCACTCTTCCCCCCGGGCGCCACCGTCGGCCGTCCGCTGGACTTCGGCCGGCGCGCCGGACAGTTCCGCGCGACGGCCGCGGCGGCGAACGTACCGGCTCTGCTGGGCAAGGCCCGCGACGAACTGCTCGCCCGGGTCCTCGACGAGTCCGGCACGGAGCTGACCGACGTGACCCGGGTGGTGTCCGTCAACACGGCCCGGGCACACGCCAAGGAGCGCCTCATGGATCCCCTGGGGCTGCCCATGTCCCGTTCGGCCTGGGAGTTCGGCAGCCGGATGGGGCATCTCGGCGCCGGTGACCAGTTCCTGACCCTGGAGCGGATGGTCGTGGCGGGCGCCCTCGGGGCCGGGGACCGGGTGCTGATGATCGGAGTCGGCCCGGGCCTGTCCATCGGGGCTGCCGTGGTGGAGATCGTGCACAGCCCCGACTGGGCGTGAATTCTTGGTCGAAGGGGTGGTCGAAGGGGTGGGTGCCGGAGAGTCCTCTCCGGTACCCACCCCTTTCGCGTGCGGCGACTCGGTCATCCGGTCGTGGCGGGCCCGGTCGCCTTCGGTGCGTAACCCGCCTGCGGTGCGGAACCCGCCTGCGTGTCGAGAAGCCGGGTGTCTCCCAGCTCGCTCGCGATCGCCTCGATGTCGTCGATCTCCCGCAGTTCCATCTCGCGCAGGAAGAAGGACAGGGCGAAGGCGATGAGCATGACCACCGCGGCGCACAGGAACACGGTGTCCATGGAGTCGACGTAGAGCCCGAGTCCCGTGGAACGGGCCGGTTCCGGGAGGGAGACGAGGTGATCGGGCTCGACGCCGCCACCGCTCAGCTGTGGCACGGAGCTGTCGGCGAGCTTCGCGGCGAACCGGCCGGCCAGGACCGCGCCGAAGACGGCCGCACCGAACGACTGGCCCATCGTGCGGAAGAAGGTGGCCGTGGTGGTGGCGGTCCCGAGGTCGGGCGAGGGCACGGAGTTCTGCACGGCCTGGACCAGGACCTGCATCAGCAGCCCCAGCCCGAGGCCGAGCAGGAACAGTCCGGTCGCCGGGAGCCCGTACGGACTGTCGGCCTTCAGGAGGCCCAGTACCGCGAGTCCGGCGGCGGCCAGCAGCGTGCCGGCCATGGGGAAGATCTTGTACCGGCCGTCGCGTGCGGAGATCACGATGCCGGAGCCGATCGAGGTGACCACGATGCCCGCGATCATCGGCATCATCCGCAGGCCGGTGGACGTCGCGCTGTAACCGCGTACGAGCTGGAAGTAGAGGGCGACGTACGTGATCACGCCCATCAGCGCGAAGCCGACGACGAAGAGCATGGGGGTGGCGACGGCGACGGTGCGCTCGCGGAACAGCCGCAGGGGCATCAGCGGTTCGCTCGCCCGGGTCTGCCGCCAGGCGAACAGGACGAGGAGAACGGCGGAGGCGCCGCCGAGGGCCAGGATCACCGGGTCGGACCAGGCGTAGCGGTCCCCGCCCCATGTGGTCATCAGCAGGAAGGCGGAGGTGCCGGCGGCGATCAGGGCGGCTCCCGGGTAGTCGATGCTGTGCTTGCGGCGCTCGACCGGCAGTTCGAGCAGGGTGATCACCATGGCGAGGCCGGCGAGGCCGATGGGCAGGTTGACGTAGAAGAGCCAGCGCCACGAGGTGGCGACGCCGAACAGCGTGTTGTCGCCGGTGAGGAAGCCGCCGATCAGCGGACCGAATACCGTGGCCAGGGCGATGATCAACCCGGCGACCCCCTGGAACTTGGCGCGTTGGCGGGCGGGGACGGCCCGGGCCATGAGGATCAGCGAGACGCTGTAGAGGCCGCCGGCCCCGATGCCCTGGACCGCGCGGAAGGCGATCAGCTGCTCCATCGACGCGGCCGCGCCGCACAGGGCGGAGGCGGCCAGGAAGAGCGCGGTCGCCGTGACGAAGACGCGCTTGGCGCCCCAGACGTCCGCGATCTTGCCGTAGAGGGGCTGCGTGGCGGTGGATCCCAGCATGTACGTGGTGATGAGCCAGGGCATCAGCCGGATGCCGTTCTCCGGGTCGAGCCCCTGGGCGACGGGATACGCGGCGACGGAGACGACCGTCTGGTCGAGGGCTCCCAGGAACGCGGTGAGCAGCACGCCGACCAGGGCCCATACGACCCGGGGTGACGTCTTGGCCGTGTCGGCCATGGGGTTCGGCGCCTCGGCGGCGACCGTCGGGGTGGCCATGCAGATCTCCTTGGTCCAGGACGGCACGCTGCCGCCGGCGCGGAGGGAACGATGACGGATTGAACAGTGACCAATTGGTCGGTGTTCAATTACTACCGGAGGAGAGTGGACCGCGCAAGCGGATACCGGAGGGGATCCCGGCGGATCCTCCGGAGACCGCAGGTCGAGCTGCGCTCGACCTGCGGACGAGCGCCCCCGCCGAAGGTCTCGCCACGCACCCGCCGAGGCGAAGGAGAGTTGAATGACCCCGCTGACCGTGGCCCCGCCGGGGACCGCCCCCTGGCCCCCGGAGGCGGCCGACGCCTACCGGAGCGCCGGCCTCTGGCAGGGACAGCTCCTGGGCGACCTCCCCTGGCAGTGGGCCGACCGCGACCCGGACCGCACGGCCCTGGTCGACGAGCACGGCCCGATCTCCTACGCCGAACTGGCCCTGCGCACCGACGCGCTGGCCGACGGACTCGCTGCGCACGGCCTGCTGCGCGGCGACACGGTCCTGGTCCAGCTGCCCAACCGCTGGGAGCTCGTGGTCGCCGTACTGGCCTGCGCGCGGATCGGCGTCGCCCCGGTGCTGGCCCTGCCCGCGCACCGGGAACACGAGCTGTCCGAGCTGGCGCGGACCGCCCGGGCCGCCGCCCTGATCGTGCCGGGCGTCTGGCGCGAGTACGACCACGAGGCGCTCGCCCACCGGCTCGTGGACCGGATCCTGTGGCTGCGCCGGGTGTTCGTGGCCGGCGAACCACGCCACCCGGACAGCGTGCCGCTGAGGGACCTCGCGAGGCCGGGCCCGGCGCCCGCCGAACGGCGCCGCCGGCTGGACGGATCGGCCCCCGATCCGGCGGACGTGGCCCTGTTCCTGCTCTCCGGGGGAACCACCGGCACCCCCAAGCTCATAGGCCGCACCCATGACGACTACCTGTGCAACGCCCGCCTCAGCGCCGAGGCGTGCGGGTTCGGCCCGGACACCGTGTACCTGGCCGTGCTCCCCGTAGGGCACAACTTCCCCCTCGCCTGCCCCGGCGTCCTGGGCACGCTGCACGCGGGCGGGCGCGTGGTACTCGCCCGGTCGGCGGAGCCCCGCGCCGCGTTCCGGTGGATACGCGAGCAGGGCGTCACCGTCACGGCAGCGGTTCCGGCCGTCGCCCAGCGGTGGATGGCGGCGATCGAGCGGGGCGAGGCGGACCGCGCCGACCTGGCCACGCTGCGCACCGTTCAGGTCGGCGGCGCGCCGCTCGGTCCGGAACTGGCCCGGCGGATCGGCCCCGGCCTCGACTGCCGCCTCCAGCAGGTCTTCGGCATGGCGGAGGGACTGCTCTGCTACACCCGGGACGACGACCCCGACGAGCTGGTCGTGACCACCCAGGGGCGGCCGCTCAGTGCCTGGGACGAGGTGCGGGTGGTCGGGGCGGACGGCGCGGCGGTGCCGGACGGCAGGGCCGGTGAGCTGTGGGTGCGCGGTCCGTACACGATCCGCGGCTACCACCGTGCACCCGAGCACAACCGGCGGGCCTTCACGCCGGAGGGCTGGTACCGCACGGGCGACGTCGTCTCCCGGCTCCCCTCGGGACACCTGGTGGTCCAGGGCCGTATCAAGGATCTGATCAACCGCGGCGGGGAGAAGGTCAACGCCAAGGAGGTGGAGAACCTGGTGGACAGCCTGCCGCAGGTCCACCAGGCGGCGGTGATCGGCGTACCGGACCCGGAACTCGGGGAGCGGGTGTGCCTGTGCGTGAGCCTGAACCCGGGCGCGGCGCTCACCCTGGGCGAGATCCGCACCCTGTTCCGCGACCGCCGGGTGGCCCGCTACAAGACGCCCGAACGGCTGGAGCTCTTCCCGGCACTGCCCCTGACCCCCGTGGGCAAGACCGACAAGAAGGCGCTGCGGGAGCAGGTGGCCGTACGGGACGTGCAGTCGGCTTCCAGCGGGACTTGAGGCGGTGCGTGCACGCTCGGGCCGATTCCGGCATCCGGTCGAAGGAGGGGCGCGGTGGCGCAGAAGGACCCGTGGGACGGGCCGGGGCCACGCCCCTCGGACCGGCCGGTGGTCGTGGTGCTCGGCGCCACCGGATTCGTGGGACGGCATCTCCACGCGGCGTTCTCCGCCGCCGGAGCGCGGGTGCTCCAGGTGTCCCGCCGCGCCCCCGCCCCGAGCGCTCCCGGCCCCGGAGGCCCGGGCGACCCCGGACCCACCGATGCCGCGTTCCTCGCCCTCGACCTCCTCGCGGCGCCGCAGGCCGAGCTCACCCGGCTCTTCGCCGGAGCGGACGCCGTGGTCAACGCCGTGGGGGCGGTCTGGGGCGTGACCGAGGCACGCATGGGCGAGCTGAACGCCGAACTGCCCCGGCACATCCTCCGGGCCCTGCGGCCCCTGGCCCGTCGGCCCAGACTCGTACACCTCGGATCCGTCCACGAGTACGGGCCTGTCCCGCCGGGGGAGTGGATCACGGAGGACGTGCCGACGGAGCCGGTCAGTCCGTACGGACGGACGAAGCTGCTCGGCACCCAGGCCGTCCTGGAGGCCGCCAGGGCGGGCGAGGCGGACGCGGTGGTGCTGCGCGTGGCGAACGTCTCCGGGCCCGGTGCCCCACCGGAAAGCCTGCTCGGCGGCGTCGCCCACCACTTGGCGCGGGCCGCCCGCACCGCCGGCGCCCCTCCCGCGCTGCGGCTGGCTCCGCTCCGGGCCCGTCGCGACTTCGTCGACGTGCGTGACGTGGCGGACGCCGTGGTCGCCGCCGCCGGTGCGCCCGGCGTCTGCGGCCAGGTGATCAACATCGGGAGCGGGCAGGCCGTCGGCGTGCGGGAGCTGGTGGACCGGCTCGTCGAACTCAGCGGCCTCGCCGTTGCGGTGGCCGAGGAGGGCCCCCGTACGGGGGGCCGCGGCGATCTCACGTGGCAGCGGGCCGACGTGACCCGGGCCCGGGAGCTGCTCGGCTAGGAGAACGTCATGTTCGTCCACCACCCCCAGCACGCGCGGGTACGCGAGCTCGTGGCGTCCGGCGCCATCGGTGAGCTCCGCACGCTCGATGCGGAGTTCTCCATTCCGGTATTGCCGGAGCAGGACATCAGACTCCGCCCCGAGCTGGGCGGCGGAGCCCTGTGGGACGTCGGCGTGTACCCCGTACGGGCCGCGCTCCACCTGCTCGACGGGGACCCGCCGGCGCGGCCCTCGTACGGGCACCCGGGGACCAGGTCGCCACCGGCGGCGCGGCCCTGCTGCGCACCGGCTCAGGGGTGCTCGCCCGCCTCTCCTTCGGCATGCGGCACGCCTACCGCAACGCCTACGCGCTCTGCGGCAGCGAAGGGAGGATCACCGTGGACCGGGTCTTCACCCCACCCGCGGACCACCGGCCGGTCATCCGGCTGGAACGCGGCGGGAATCACGAGGAATTCGTCCTCGATCCGGCGGACCAGGCGGTCGCCACCCTGCGGGCCTTCGCCCACGCCGTCCGCACGGGCCACCACATCGACACGGACGGCCCACTGCGCCAGGCGCTGCTCCTCGACGCCATCCGCCGCCAGGCCTCCTGACGAAGGCCCTGTCCCCGATCAGCGGGGGACAGGGCCTTCGTCGTGCTCCGCAGGGCTCGGCTCAGGCGTGGTCGCCCGCTCCCACCGGCTGCCGCCGGTCCTCGGGCGCGGTGAGCACGGGCTGCTCCTCGGCCGGCTCCACCGCCACGTGCGGCAGCCACCGGTCCAGCCAGGCCGGCAGCCACCAGTTGGCCCGGCCCAGTACGTGCATCAGCGCCGGTACCAGCACGGTACGCAGGACGAAGGCGTCCATCGCGACCGCACCCGCGAGCCCGATCCCGAACATCGCCATCTGCCGCTCACCCGTGAGCACGAACGCGCTGAAGACGCAGATCATGATGACGGCAGCGGAGTTGATGACCCGGCTGGTCTCGGCGAGGCCGACCCGCACGGCGCGGGCGTTGTCCCCGGACTGCACCCACTCCTCGTGCATGCGGCTGACCAGGAACACCTGGTAGTCCATCGAGAGTCCGAAGAGCAGCGAAAGCATGATCATGGGCAGGAACGCCTCGATGGGTCCGGCGCGGCCCGCGGCGACGGCTTCACCGCCCCAGCCCCACTGGAACAGTGCCACCAGCAGGCCGAACGACGCCGCCGCGGCGACGAGGTTCATCACGGCGGCCGTCAGCGGTACGACGATGGACCGGAAGGCGAGCAGCAGCAGGACGAACCCGAGGGCCACGATCACCCCGATGAACAGCGGCAGCCGGTGCCCGAGTACGGTCGCGAAGTCCTTGAACAGGGCGGTCTGGCCACCGACGTAGGCGCGCAGGGTCGTACCGCGCTCGGCGGGCGGAATCACGTCGGCGCGCAGCCGGTCGATGAGCCGGTCGGTCTCCTCGGCCTGCGGGGAGGTGGTCGGTACGACGCGGACGACGCCGACCGTCGCGTCGGGCTTCGCGGGCAGGGCCGCGACCTCGGCGACGCCCGGTACCTCCCTGAGGCGGCCGACCAGGGAGTCCAAGGCCTCGTGGTCCCCGGCAGCGGGGAGACCCGTTCGCGCCTCATCGACGCTCTCGCGGTGCTGCGCCGCAAGGACACGCGGCTGCCGCGCCGCAAGCACGGGAACCAGCCCCAGTGAGCGCGGCGGACACGGACCCCTTCCTGCGGGTCCTGAGCGGATCCCCGACCCCGGCGGAGCTGGCGGCGGTCGTCACGGCGCTCCTCGCTGTCACGCGTACACCCGAACCTCCGGCCCCGGCCGACCGGACGCCCGGCGCCGTATGGTCCCTCCCCGAAGGCGCCGCCCGCCCGGAGGTCTCCTGGACCTCGTGACGCGGCGCGGGGGCCCGGCCGCGGCCGGGCCCCCGCCGTCGGCGTGGTGTCACTTCGACACCGTCCTCTTCTGTCGTGGCACACGCGCTGACCTGCGATTTCGAGAACGATGGCACATGTGGCGCCAGATTGGCTCGCCATGGCGCCATTCGTGTGTCATGCTGTGGGGCATGGACCTCACGCCCTATGTCGCCAGCCTTCGCAACGAGCTCGCGGTAGCCGCCGAAGCCGGTGGCGAAGATGCGCGCGCCCTCGCCGAGCGCATCACCGCGCCGCTGGAGTCGGCCACCAGACTCATCCTGCTGAGCGCCCTGTCGGACGCCATGGGTGAGGTCACCCGCGAGCTCGCCCCAGGGTCGGTCGACGTGCGGCTGCGCGGGCTCGAGCCCGAGTTCGTCGTCACCGCGCCGCCGAAGGAGGAGCCCTTCGCGGCGCAGGGCTTCGAGGAGATGCACGCCCCGTCCGCCGTTCCGCCCGTACCGGAAGGGGAGGACAGCGGCACCGCACGGATCAACCTCCGACTCCCCGGCCATCTCAAGACGCGTGCGGAGCAGGCGGCCGCGCGAGAGGGGCTCTCGCTCAACGCTTGGATCGTCAGGGCCGTTTCGGGCGCCCTGGAACCCGGCGGCGGACGCCAGGGCGAGGGGGCGGCGTCCCGGCGGAGCAGTGGCGGCAAGAGCTTCACGGGCTGGGTGAGCTAGGCCGGGCAGTACGGGGCCACGGCCCGCCCCGTAACACCGCGTCGGCGGGCGAGAGGCCGATCACTCTCGCGACATCTTCACGGCCCCGCAGCGGGGGCGACCACCAGACTCACGAGGACGGGACAGCCATGCCTTCTTACGAGACCGAGGGACCCATCACCGCGACCATCCACGTCGAGGTCGGAGTCGCCCGGATCAGTGCCACGGACCGCACCGACACGGTGGTCGAGATCCACCCGCGCACCGCCGGCAACAAGGACGACATCCGCGCCGCCGAGGAGACCCACGTCGCGTTCGACGACGGCACGCTGACGATCCGCACCCCGAGGGCGCGCGGGCTGTTCAGCGCTCGCGGGGCGGTCACGGTCGATGTCGCGCTGCCCCAGGGCTCGCGGCTGCACGGGACGCTGGAGCTGGGCGACATCAGCTGCAAGGGGACGCTGGGCCAGTGCGAGGTGCGCACCAGCGCCGGCCACATCCGGCTCGACCAGGCCGGCCCGGTGCGGTTGAAGACTCAACACGGTGACGTGCAGGTGGACACGGCGGCGGGCGATGTCGACATCACCACCGGATCGGGCGAGATCCGGGTCCGCACGGTCGGCGGCAAGGCCGACATCAAGAACTCCAACGGCAACACGTGGCTGGACGACGTGGCGGGCGATCTGCGACTGAAGGTCGCCAACGGAAACATCACGGTCGGCCGCGCGCAAGGGTCTGTGTCCTCGAAGAGCTCGAACGGCAACGTACGCATCGAGGACGTGGCGCGCGGCACGGTGGAGCTCCAGACCAAGGCGGGCACCATCGAAGTCGGGATTCGCCAGGGAACTGCCGCCTGGCTCGACATCAACTCCCAGGCCGGAACGGTCCACAGCACCCTCGGCTCCGCCGAAGGCCCCGCGACGGGCGCGGAGACCGTCAAGGTGCACGCGAGGACCAGCCTCGGTGACATCACCATCCAGCGTGCGCACGGAGCTTGACGCCAGAGCTCTGCCTCGCGACAGCTACGAAACGGAGGGGGGCACGATGAGTGCCACGACCGAACAGATGGCCCCGCCCACGGGGATCAGCGCAGTCGGCCTGCGCAAATCGTACGGCGAGAAGGTCGTACTCGACGGGATCGACCTTCATGTACCGGCGGGCACGATCTTCGCGCTGCTCGGTCCGAACGGCGCCGGAAAGACCACCACGGTCCAGATCCTCTCCACGCTCATCGCCGCCGACGGCGGCGAGGCGACTGTGGTGGGGCACTCGCTGGAGCGGAGCGCGGATGCCATTCGTGCCCGGATCGGTGTCACCGGCCAGTTCGCCGCGGTGGACGGGCTGCTGACCGCCGAGGAGAACATGCTGCTCATGGCGGACCTGCACCACCTGGACCGGGCGGAGGGCAGGCGCCGCACCGCCGAGTTACTGGGGCAGTTCGAACTCACCGACGTGGCCTCCAAGATGGCCTCCACCTTCTCCGGTGGCATGCGCCGCAAGCTGGACCTGGCGATGACCCTCGTCGGCAACCCGAGCCTGATCTTCCTCGACGAGCCGACCACCGGCCTCGACCCGCGCAGCCGCCGCACCATGTGGCACCTGATCCAGCAGCTCACCTCCCAAGGCGTGACCATCTTCCTCACCACGCAGTACCTGGAGGAGGCCGACCAGCTCGCGGACCGGATCGCCGTCCTCGACAAGGGGCAGATCGTCGCCGAGGGCACCGCGGACGAGCTCAAGCGCCGTATCCCCGGCGGGCACATCCGCCTCCAGTTCTCCGACCTGTCCGGACTGGATGCCGCCGCCCGCAGGCTGGCCCTCGCTCCCGCCGCCCGCGACGAGGAGAAGCTCGCCCTGCAGATCCCGAGTGACGGGAGCATCCCCGCGCTGCGTGCCGTGCTCGACCTGCTGGAGAGCGCCGGTGTGGAGGCGGACGCACTGACCGTGCACACTCCCGACCTGGACGACGTCTTCCTCGCCCTCACCGGTGACGGGTCCCGCCACCACGCCGCCACCGTTCCCGGCCCGGCCGACACGACGCGGGAGGCCCGCCGATGAGCACCACGTACGCGATGCGCGACTCGATGACGATGCTGCGCCGCAACCTCAAGCACGCTCAGCGCTACCCCTCGATGACGATCTCGATCGTCGCGATGCCGATCCTGATGCTCCTGCTGTTCGTGTACGTCTTCGGCGGCGCGCTCGGCGCCGGCATCGAACTGCCGGGCGGCGGTTCGGGCGACCGCGGCGACTACACCAACTTCGTGGCCCCCGGCATCTTCCTGATGGCCGCCACCGCCGGCGCGGTCTCGACCGCCGTGTCGGTCTGCACGGACATGACCGAAGGCATCATCAACCGCTTCCGGACCATGTCGATATCGCGGTCCTCCGTGCTGACCGGGCACGTCGTGGGCAATGTCATCCAGACCATGATCAGCCTGGTCCTGGTCATCGGTGTCGCCCTCCTGGTGGGCTTCCGGCCCAGCGCCACCGTCGTCGAGTGGCTCGCGGTCCTCGGCATCCTGGCCCTGCTCGCCTTCGGCCTCAGCTGGCTGTCCGCGGCGATCGGTCTCGGCTCCAGCAGCGTGGAGGCGGCGAGCAACGCACCCATGCC
The DNA here is from genome assembly GCF_041106355.1 of Streptomyces sp. BF23-19. Classification (NCBI taxonomy): domain Bacteria; kingdom Bacillati; phylum Actinomycetota; class Actinomycetes; order Kitasatosporales; family Streptomycetaceae; genus Streptomyces; species Streptomyces sp. BF23-19. Next base: position 34,871 of record NZ_JBGBPT010000095.1, read on the forward strand.
GCTGACCTTCCTGCCCTTCCTCGGCAGCGCGATCGTCCCGCCGGAGTCCATGCCGGTCGGACTGCGCTGGTTCGCCGAGTACCAGCCCTTCACTCCGATGACCGACACCCTCCGCGGCTTGCTCATGGGCACGGAGATCGGCAACAGCGCCTGGCTCGCGCTCGGTTGGGGCATCGCCCTCAGTGCCCTCGGCTACCTGTGGGCCCGGTCGGCCTTCAACCGCGAGGCGAAGATCTAGTGCTGTGACCGGAAAGGTCCACCGGGTCACGGCGCCCGGTACGGCACCTCGCCGCGTTGTCGGACCACGGAAG
>NZ_JBGBPT010000096.1:0-34594 GCF_041106355.1 Streptomyces sp. BF23-19
CGCCGACCGGGCCCGGTCGGGGAAGCTCCCGGCGGGCTTCAAACTGCCGACGGTACGGGGCCTGGCGGAGGAGCTGGGGCTGGCCGCGAACACGGTCGCGAAGGCGTACCGGGCGTTGGAGGCGGACGCGGTGATCGAGACGCGGGGCCGGAACGGGACCTTCATCGCGGCCGCGGGGGACGCGGTGTCCCGGGAGGCGGCCGCGGCGGCCCAGGCGTACGCGGACCGCGTCCGCCGCCTCGGTCTGACGCAGGCCGAGGCCCTTGCCGCGGCGACGGACGCCCTTCGGGCCCGGTACGCCACGTAGCCACCGCCGGCCGTTCCGGCCTCGCCGGCGTGGCTGAATGCGGCCGGCGGGGCCGCAACGGTGGGTGAACCGCGCCGGAGGCTGGTGCTGTGACCGGAAAGGTCCACCGGGCCACAGCACTAGAGGTACAGGCCTGCCTCCGAGCTGTGTGGCTGCGGGGGCAGGATCGCCGCCGGGCCCGTGCCGCGCCGTAGGGCGAACAGCTCCGCCAGGCTGGCGCCCTCGCGGGAGACGCCCTCGTCCGTGCCCAGCCAGTCCACCGCTTCCCGGTGGGTCAGCCGGCCGACCTCGATGCGGGCCAGGCAGCGCCCCGGCCGGACCACCGCGGGGTGGAGCCGTTCCAGGTCCTCGTTGGTGGTGACCCCCACCAGGACGTTGCGGCCCTGCCCCAGCAGGCCGTCGGTCAGGTTCAGCAGCCGGGACAGCGCCTGCCCGGCCGTGTGGCGGGCCTCGCCCCGGATCAGTTCGTCGCAGTCCTCCAGCAGCAGCAGCCGCCAGCGGCCCTTCGCCGTGCCCTCGTCCTCGCCGATCGCGATGTCCATCAGGTAGCCCACGTCGTTGAACAGCCGCTCCGGGTCCAGGACGCAGTCCACCTGGCACCAGTCCCGCCAGGACCGGGCCAGCGTCCGCAGCGCGGAGGTCTTGCCGGTGCCCGGCGGCCCGTGCAGCAGGAGCAGCCGGCCCGCGATGTCGTCGGGGGTCACCTTCATCAGCCGGTCCATCGCCCCGGCCACCGGCGCCGTGTAGTTGGGCCGTACCTCCGCCCAGGTCCCGGCCGCGATCTGGCGGGTCGTCCGGTACGGGCCGCGGCGCGGGGAGACGTACCAGAAGCCCATCGTGACGTTCTCGGGCTGCGGTTCGGGCTCGTCCTGTACGCCCTCGGTGGCCTTGCCGAGCACGCCGGCGGCGAGTTCGTCACTGACCGCCGTCACGGTGACGTCCGCGCCCCGGCTCCAGCGCGAGACGAGCATGGTCCAGCCCTCGCCCTCGGCGAGGGTGGCGCTGCGGTCGCTGTCGCGCGCCGAGCGCAACACCGTGGCCTCCGGCGGCAGGAGGGTGGCCTCCGCCTTGACCCGCTCGATCGACACGCTGTGCGAGTACGGCTGCTCGCCGGACGCGAACCGGCCGAGGAAGAGCGCGTCGACGACGTCCGACGGTGAGTCGCTGTCGTCGACGTTGAGCCGGATCGGCAGCGCGTCCTGCGGGTTGGCTGACATGGCGCCCATGATCCGGCACACGATGCCCTCGTGCACCCGTGTTTCGCTGGATCGGGTGCCCAAGTTCCCTCTTCAAACGCATTCGCAGTGAAGGTTCGGGCCGCAACTCTGCCCTGAATATTCTTGGCATGGACACTTCCAGCGGACCTCGGCTGCTTGTACCACGGACTCAGGAGTAACCCCCACAAGGAGCCGCACACATGAGCTTGAAACTGTCGCGCTTCGCTGCCCTGACCTCCTCCCTCTTACTCGCCGCGGGCGCCACCCTGTTCGGCGCGGGCCAGGCGGCCGCCACCGCCCGGGCCGACTTCGGCTACGTCGCCCTCGGCGACTCGTACTCCTCCGGCGTCGGCGCCGGCAACTACGACGGCGCCAGCGGCAACTGCAAGCGCACCACCCGCGCCTACCCGGCCCTGTGGGCCGCCGCCCATTCCCCCCAGACCTTCTCCTTCACCGCCTGCTCGGGCGCTCGTACGGGTGATGTCCTTTCAGGTCAGCTCGCCCCGCTCAACTCCGGCACCGACCTGGTCAGCATCACCATCGGTGGCAACGACGCCGGATTCTCCGACGTCATGACCACCTGTGTGCTCCAGTCCGAATCCACCTGCGTCAACCGCGTGAACCAGGCCAAGGCCTACGTGGACTCCACCCTCCCCGGCCTGCTCGACCAGGTCTACAACGCCATCAGCAGCCGCTCGCCCGGCGCGCACGTCGTCGTCCTCGGCTATCCCCGCTTCTACAAGCTGAACGGCACCTGCACCACCGGCCTCACCGAGGGCGAGCGGGCCGCCATCAACGGCGCCGCCGACCACCTCAACACCGCCATCGCCAAACGCGCCGCCAACCACGGCTTCACCTTCGCCTCGGTCGCCGGCACCTTCACGGGCCACGAGATCTGCTCCGGCAACGCGTGGCTGCACAGCGTCAACTGGTTGAACATCGGCGAGTCGTACCACCCGACCGCGGCCGGACAGTCCGGCGGCTACCTGCCGGTCTTCACGAACGCCGCCTGATCGGTCGACTCCGTCCGATCCGTCCGATCCGTTCGATCCGTGCTGACCGTCCCGTCCGACTCGTCGCTCGCCGGACTCGCCGGAGCGCTCGTCGTCGGTGACGGTGACGGTGACGGCGTCGCACTCGGCCCGGGGGAGGGGGCCCCGCTCGTCGGGGTCTCCTTCCGGCACGTCACCGAGGTGGCCACCCACTGGGTGGCCACCTCCGCCGGTCCCCGCACCTCCAGCCGGACCGCGTCCTCGAAGGCCCCGTCCGGTGCGTGCGTGAGCTCGGTGTGCTCCAGCCGCCGGCTCCTCGGCCCGCCCTCCTCGTACGTGACGTCCCGCCAGTCGGGTCCGGAGGTACGTCCGCTGCGCGTGGCCCAGCGGTACTCCAGCACGACCGGGGTGCGCTCCACCTCGACGGTGGCCGTGAAGGCGGGCGCGGACCCGGCCGGCGGCGGGCAGCTGCCGGTGTAGGAGGAGCGCACCACGTCCACGTACACCGAGACGTGCTGTCCCGCCGGTCCCGAGGCGGACGCCGACACCGGGGCCGACGGAGCCGTCGTCGGCGTCGTGGTCACGGTCCGGGAGGCCGTAGTCGAGCCCGTCGGAGAGCCGTTCCCGGCGCCCGTCCCGTCGCCGTTCCCGAGATCCTTGAACAGCAGCCACCCCACCGCGATCAGAGCCAGCACCATCAACACGATGCCGACGGTCAGCACCAGCCCGGCGTGCCCCTCGCGGGCCACCGGCGCCGGCGTCCCGTACGGAGCCGCGTGCCCCGGTGGCGCCGCCTGCGTCGGCTGCGCCCGGTACGGCTCGCGCGGGGTGTCCGCCCCCTGCCCGTGGTGCGCGACGACCGTCGGCGTGTCCGGCCCCGACACCGGCCCGTCGGGAGCCCGTACGGTCCCGCCCGCACCCACCACCCGCAGCATCCGGGCCGCCTCCGCCGCGGGCAGCCGCTCGGCCGGGTCCTTGCGCAGCAACCCCTCCAGTACGGGCGCCAGCGCCCCGGCCCGGCGTGGCGGCGGCAACTCCGTGTCCACCACCGCCCGCAGGGTGTCCAGCGGGGTGGCCTGCCGGAAGGGCGAGACCCCCTCGACGGCGGTGTACAGCATGATCCCGAGCGCCCACAGGTCCGAGGCGGGCCCCGGATCGCGTCCCAACGCCCGCTCGGGCGCGAGGAATTCGGGCGAGCCGACCACCTCGCCCGTCATGGTGATCGAGGAGGAGCCCTCCAGGGTCGCGATCCCGAAGTCGCCGAGCACCACCCGGCCGTCGTTGGCGATCAGGACGTTGCCCGGCTTCACGTCCCGGTGCAGCACCCCGGAGTCGTGCGCCGAGCGCAGCGCGGCGAGCACCTGTTCCCCGATGTGCGCGGCCCGCTGAGGGGGCATCGGCCCCTCGGCCTCCAGTACGTCGGCCAGCGAGAGCCCGCGCACCAGCTCCATCACGATCCAGGGCCGTCCGCCCTCGGAGGCCACGTCGTAGACGGTGACGACCCCGCGGTGCGAGACCCGGGCCGCGGCCCAGGCCTCCCGCTCCAGCCGCCGGTACAGCCGCTCCAGTTCGGCGGGTTCCAGCCCGGCCGGCGCCCGCACCTCCTTGACGGCGACATCGCGGGCGAGTACCTCGTCCCGGGCCCGCCACACGATGCCCATCCCGCCGCGGCCGATCGGTTCGAGCAGTCGGTAGCGGCCCGAGATGACACGATCGGAGTTCGATTGCTCACTCACACGCGCCCCCGAGTGTGTTCCCGTGCGCCCCCGTGTCATCGGGCGATCACTCCAAGTTAGCGCAGTGTGGGCCAAGTGGCCCCTGTCGTGACGGGACTCGCGCAGAGGCCTTTCGCAGCGTGACGTCTGTGCGGAGAGTAATCGGCGACTCCGTTGAGTAATCGTCAACTCCCCGTCGCCGCAGGGGTAATTCACACCACCGGGATACCCGGGGGCGACGCGGGGGCGATAGGGTTAACCTGCCCGGGCCGGGTGCCCTCGTACGGGTGGGGAGAGAACATGGAACAGATAGCAATGCGCAGCAGGCCGCCTCGCGTGCCTGCCATCACCTGCGGCAGCAGTGCGACCAGCTCGCGCCTCGACCGCCACCTCTCTGTGCTGGGCGGTCCCGCCGTCCCGCACCGGGAGACCGCCGAGGCGACGCTGCTGATGCGCGAGCTCACCTCCCGCGACCACACGCACCGTCTGCGGAGCCGGAGCGCGCGCGTCTCGCTCTTCGCGCCGCTGCGCCGTCTGCGTCGCACGCTCTTCGGCAGCCGCCGCTCGTAACCGTCCCCGTACCGCAGCCGTCGGCCCCTCGGCCTCCGGCTCCCCGGCCCTACCCGATCACACCGTCCCGGCGCAGTTCCGAGATCTGCGCGTCCGCCATCCCCAGGGCGCGCAGCAGGGACTCGGTGTGCTCGCCCAGCGCGGGCACCGCACCCATGTGCGGTGCCGCGCCGCCCGGCAGCCCGATCGGCGGCAGCAGGGCCCGCAGCGGACCGGCCGGTGTGTCCACCTCCCGCCAGCGGTCCCGGGCCGCGAGCTGCGGATGCCCGGCCAGCTGGGCCACGGAGTTCAGCCGCGCGCACGCGATGCCCGCCGCCTCCAGCCGCCCGATCGCCTCGTCCGCGCCGAGCCGGCCCAACGCCTCGGCCACCACCGCGTCGGTCTTCTCCCGGTTCGCGGTGCGCGCCGCGTTCGTCGCGTACGCCGGATCGTCCGCCAACTCGGGCTGTTCCAGGACCTGTTGTGCCAGCCGTCGCCACTCGCGGTCGTTCTGCACCGACAGCAGCACGCGGTCCCCGTCGGCCGTCGCGTAGGCGTCGTAGGGCGCGATCACCGCGTGCGCGAGGCCCGTGCGTACGGGCTGCTCCCCGCCGTGCATCGTGTGGTGCAGCGGATGGCCCATCCACTCGGCGAGCGCGTCCAGCATGGACACCTCCACCCTGCCGCCGCGCCCGGTGACCCCGCGGCGCAGCAGGGCGGCCAGGATCCCCGAGAAGGCGTACATGGCCGCCGCGATGTCCGCCGCCGGGATCCCCGCCTTGACGGGCTGCTCGGGGGTGCCGGTCACCGACACCAGGCCCGCCTCGCACTGCACGAGCATGTCGTAGGCGCGCTTGTGGGCGTACGGGCCCTCGGCCCCGTAGCCGGAGACGTCCACCGCGACCAGTCGGGGGTAACGCGCGCACAGCGCGGCCGAGTCGAGCCCGAGCCGGGCGGCGGCCCCCTGCGCGAGGTTCTGCACGAAGACATCGGCCCCGACCAGCAGCCCGTGCAGGACCTCCCGGCCGCGCGGGTCCTTCAGGTCGAGCGCGATCGACTCCTTGCCCCGGTTGGCCCACACGAAGTGCGAGGCGAGGCCGTGCGCGGCCGTGTCGTAGGCACGGGCGAAGTCGCCGCCGTCGGGACGTTCGACCTTGATCACCCTGGCGCCCAGGTCGGCGAGCTGGCGGGTGGCGAAGGGGGCCGAGACGGCCTGTTCGACGGCGACGACGGTGATGCCGTCCAGGGGGAGTGGTTCGGTAGCCATGGGCCCTGCCTACCGGGTCGGACGGGCCGCTGTCACTACCGGCCGCGGGCGAACCTGCGCGTGGCCAACGGCACGAACAGCGCGAGCAGCACACCCGACCACAGCAGCGCCCCCGCCACGGGATGGGCCGCGGGCCAGGCGGCGCCGGCCTCGGCCGCGCCCCCGGCGTTCCCGCACAGCTCGCGCACGGCGGTGGCGACCGCGCTGATCGGGTTCCACTCGGCGACCGCGCGCAGCCACCCGGGCAGCCCCGCGGTCGGCAGGTACGCGCTGGAGAGCATCGGCAGGACGAAGGTGGCACTGCCGAGCTGGCCGGCCGCCTCCTCGCTGCTGCTCAGCAGACCGAGGTACGTGCCCACCCATGCGGTGGCGAACCGGAACAGCAGCAGCACGCCGAGGGCTCCGAGCGCGCCGGGCAGGCCGTTCTCGATGCGCCAGCCCATCGCCAGCCCCACCAGCATCAACGGCACCATCGACACGCCGGTGGTCAGCAGGTCGGCGGCCGTCTGCCCGAGCGGTACGGCGGTGCGGCTCATCGGCAGGGTCCGGAACCGGTCCATCACCCCGCGGTGGGCGTCCTGCGCGGCCGTGAACATGCCGGTCATCAGACCGTTCGCGGCGGTGGCGGCCAGCAGCCCGGGGACCAGGAACTCCCGGTACTCCGCGCCCGGCATGGCGAGCGCGCTGCCGAAGACGTAGCCGAAGAACAGCAGCATGGTGATCGGCATCGTCTGGGTGAGGACCAGCAACGCCGGGGCGTGCCGCGCCTTCTGGAGCTGGCGGGTGAGGACGGCTCCGCCGTCGGACAGCAGGGTGCTCATGCGGCGTACTCCTGATCGGCGGTGGCGGCCTCGACGGCGGTGCCGTGGGGCTGGGTGAGGCGCAGGAACACCTCGTCGAGGGTCGGCGGGCGCAGGGTGGCGTCCGTGACCGGGACCCCGGCGGCGTCGAGCTCCCGGATGATCCGCGGCAGGGTGAGGGCGCCGCCGAGGGCGCCGTCGAGGACGGTGACGCCGACGGTCAGCCGCTGCTCGTCGAGCACGGGCCGGCCACCGGTGAGCTGGTCGAGTACGGCCGCGGCGCGCGCGAGCGTCCCGGGCTCGGCGACGGTGACCTCGGCGCGGGCGCCGATCCGGGCCTTCAGTCGGGCCGGAGTGCCGGTGGCGGCGACCCGGCCGCGGTCGACGACCACGATCTCGCCGGCCAGCCGGTCGGCCTCCTCCAGATACTGGGTGGTGAGCAGCACCGTGGTGCCCTCGGAGCCCTTCTCGACGAGTTCCCGCACCGCCGTCCAGATCTGCTCGCGGGCCGCCGGGTCCAGGCCGGTGGTGGGCTCGTCGAGGAACAGCACCCGGGGGCGGGTGACCAGGCCGGCGGCCAGGTCCAGGCGCCGCTTCATGCCGCCCGACCAGGTGGCGGCCGTCCGGTCGGCGGCCTCGCCGAGCCCGAAGCGCTCCAGCAGCTCGTCGGCGCGGGCCCGTCCCGCGCGGCCACGCAGTCCGGCCAGCCGGGCGAAGAGCCGGAGGTTCTCACGGCCGGTCAGGTCCCCGTCGACGGAGGCGTACTGGCCGGTGACGCCGATCGCGCGGCGGACGGCCGCGGGGTCCCGGGTGACGTCGTGACCGGCGACGAGGGCGCGGCCGCCGGTGGGCGCGGTGAGGGTGGTGAGGATCCGGACGGCGGTGGTCTTGCCCGCGCCGTTGGGGCCGAGGAGGCCGCAGACCGTGCCCTCGGGAACGGCGAGGTCGAGGCCGCGCAGGGCGTGGACCTCCCCGTAGTTCTTCTCCAGACCCTCACTAAGTACAGCGTACGTAGTTGTCATGTGCGCCACCGTACCTCACTACGTACGATGTACGTAACTAAGATGGTGGGGAGACGACGAGGTGATCTGAGCCATGACAGCCGGCGGGCGACCCGCTGAACCCGAAGTGATCTGGTCCCGCCCCCAGCGGGCCGGCCGCGGCCCCAGGCCCGCGCACAGCCGTGAGTCCATCGCGTCCGAGGCGGTGCGGATCGCCGACGAGGAGGGGGTCGAGGCCGTCTCCATGCGGCGCGTGGCGGCCGGGATCGGCGCCGGGACGATGTCCCTCTACAACTACGTGCCGCGCAAGGAGGACCTGTACGAGCTGATGGTCGACGCGGTCAGCGGGGAGTACGAGCTCCCGCCGCCCACCGGCGACTGGCGGGCCGACCTGCTCGCGCTGGCCCGCGGGACACGCGCGCTGATGCACCGCCACCCCTGGCTGCCGCGCGTGCTCAGCCCCGTTCACGGCTTCGGCCCGAACGCCCTGCGCTACCTGGAGTACAGCCTGGACTGCCTGGCTCCGCTCGACGTCCCGGACGGAGAGAAGCTGGAGCTGGTCGCCGCCGTCAACGGCGCCGTCGCGACCTACGTGGCCAGCGAGCTGGCGATGGCCGAACGGGCCCGGACGCTCCCCTGGGGCGAGGCGGAGGAGCAGCGCGTACGGACGGCCTGGCTCGGCTCCCGGCTGGCCACCGGGGAGTATCCGCGGTTGGCGGCGGCCCTGGTCGCCGGCGGTCCGGTCCCGGGTGCCGGGCTCGACATGGACGCGGTGTTCGACCGCACGGTGTCCCGGCTGCTGGGGGCCTGGGGAGCGTAGGGCGTCCGCCCGCCGTCCTCGGAGGAAGGCCGCCCCAGGAGGCGGGCGGTCCTCCTCAGAGGAGGGCGAACTGCCCTCCCGGGCCCTCCTCCTGGTGGTCCAGCACCGACGCCGGGCGCCGGGCCCAGGCCGGCGGCGGCAGTACCCCGGCCGCGCGCAGCACCTCGGTCGACAGCACCGGACCGGTCTCGAACGCGGCCCGCTCCGGGGTCAGTTCGGCCAGCAGCGCCAACGTGGTCACCAGGGCGAGCAGTTCCGAGGTCCAGCTCTGCGGCCACTCGGCCGGCCCCAGCGCGGCCAGACCCTCGGCGTCCGGACCCCGGTGCGCGGTGCGGGCGGCGAACCAGGCCGGCAGCACCCGCACGCCCTGCGCCTCGTACTCCCAGGCCCCGGCCGGGACGGGGGAGACCGTCCCGCTCCCGAGGCTCAGCGTCTCGCTCTCGGCTTCGTACGCGAGCTCGCGCGGCCGGCCCGTGACCGCCGAGCGGACGTACGGCCGGCGCCCGCCGGGCAGCCGGGGCGGTTCACCGCCGCGGGCCCCGCGCAGCTGCACGGCCAGCAGCCGGTGCCCCAGCTCCAGCCCGGCCCGCCAGTGCTCGGGATCGGCGGCGAGCGGGACCTCGTACCCGCGCGGACCCGGGCGGCCCGCCGCGAGGATCCAGGACAGGACGTCCTCGGGGATGACCGGGCCGCCGTGGCGCGCGACGAGCAGGGGCAGCAGGCCGGGCGCGAGATTCGGCTCGGCGCCGCCGGGGCGCCGGTGCAGGGGGCGGATCCGGCCGAGGCGGCCGACCGGGAGGTGCGCGGTGACCAGCGGATCCGGGGTCTCGACGAGGAACAGCTGGTGCTCGTCCCGGACCCGCCAGAGCTCGGGGCGGGCCGCGTCGATGAGCCGCTGGTCGGGCAGCAGCCACTGCTCGTCGAAGGGCTCGCGGAGCACCCGTACGGGGTCGGGGCAAGGGCCCGGGTCGTCGGCGAATCGGGCCGTGGCCGCCGACCGCTGCCCCGGCAGGGCGGCCGCCCCGGCGTCGGGCCGACGGCTGCGGCTCGGGCGGAACAGCCGCTCCCGCTCGGCGCCTTCGGAGCCGGTCAGGGTGGCCCAGCGGGCGCGCAGGGCCGCCGGATCGGGTGCGGCCACCCAGTCCCGGCCCAGGCGCAGGCCGCCCACGGACCAGGGCATCAGATCATCGAGCAGCGGTACGTCATCGCTCACGCCGCCGATGGTAGCGACGGGACCCGATGGCCGGGCTCCGTCCAGGCCGGCGAGCTAGGCTCCTTGTATAGGCATTCGTACGGTTTCGACCGAGGAGGCTGAGGAGGCGGTCATGAGCCAGTACGACGAATACACGACCCCGTCACAGGCCGAGGGCGAGCGCCTCGACGAGGACATGGACGAGGCCCAGCGCAAGCAGCTCCAGCACCCGCACACGATGCGGACCACGCCTTCCCAAGCGGAGGGCGAACGCACCAGGGAGGACGACGAGAAGTAGGCGCGCGGCGCCGCAGGACCCGCAGGACCGTCTCCGGGGCGTCGGAGGACCGCCTCCGGGGGCATCCGAGGGGCGTCCGAGGGGCGGCGGAGGGCCGTCCCGGGGCGTCCGAGGGACGTCAGTGCGCGTCGACCGTCACCGTGAAGGAGAACCGGTCGCCGCGGTAGCGGATCCGGGCCACGTCCACCACCCGGCCGTCCTCGTCGTAGGTGACGCCCGTGTAGTGCAGGATCGGGCTCAGCAGCGGCACCTGGAGCAGCTCGGCCGTCTCCGGGTCGGCCAGCCGGGCCTCCACCGTGTCCGTGATCCGGCTGATGCGCACCCCCACGATGTCCCGCAGGACCTTCGTCATCGGCCAGCGTTCGAGATCGGCGAGGTCCACCGCCTCGGCGAACTCCGGGAGGACGGCGTTCTCCGCCCAGTTGGTCGGCTCCCCGCTCTCCCGGTCGTGGCGCAGGCGTCGGAAGGTGACCACCTCGGCCGTGCCCGGGAAGTGCTCCAGCAGCTCCCCGGACACGGCTGTGCGGCCGTGCCCGAGGATCGTCGTACGGTCGCCCGACTGCTGGGCCACGATCGCGTCGACCGAGCCCAGCAGCCGGACCGGGGTGCTGCGCAGGGCGCCCGGCTCGATGAAGGTGCCGCGCCGCCGGTGCCGGCTGATCAGGCCCTCACCCTCCAGCTCCTTGAGCGCCTGCCGCATGGTCAGCACACTCACCCCGTAGTGCCCGGCCAGCTGCTCCTCGGTGGGCAGGCGCAGCGAGGCGTCCGGGGTGCGCCCCAGTATCGAGGCGCGCAGTGACTGCGACACCTGGTACCAGAGCGGCAGCTTCCGGTTCAGTACCAGCGAGTCGGGGGCGAAGGCGGTCACGGGTGGATCTCCGAAGGGCTGGACAGGGGTGACGTGCGGCGCACGCACGGTACGACGCGTGCAGGGTACGGCGCGTGCAAGGTACGGCGCATGCAGCGTATGCAGTGCAGGTCAGGCGCGGAAGTGGCGCTGCAGACCCTGCCACACGTCGTCGTACCCGCGCTGGAGGTGATCCGCGCCGGCAGCCTGCGCGGTGGCGGTGATCGGCCAGCGGGTCTCGAACATGAAGGCCAGGCCGTCGTCGATCTTCTGCGGCTTCAGCTCGGCCGCACTCGCCCGCTCGAAGGTCTCGTGGTCGGGTCCGTGCGCGGACATCATGTTGTGGAGCGAGCCGCCGCCGGGGACGAAGCCCTCGGCCTTGGCGTCGTAGGCCCCCTCGATGAGGCCCATGTACTCGCTCATCACGTTGCGGTGGAAGTAGGGCGGACGGAAGGTGTCCTCGCCGACCAGCCAGCGCGGGGCGAAGACCACGAAGTCCACGCCCGCCAGCCCCGGGGTGTCGGAGGGCGAGGTCAGGACCGTGAAGATCGACGGGTCGGGGTGGTCGTAACTGATCGAGCCCAGGACGTTGAAGCGGCGCATGTCGTACACGTACGGGACGTGGCTGCCGTGCCAGGCGACCACGTCGAGCGGGGAGTGGTCGTAGGTGGCGGACCAGAGGTTGCCGCAGAACTTGTTGATCACCTCGGTCGGGCGCTCGCTGTCCTCGTACGCCGCCACGGGGGCCTGGAAGTCCCGTGCGGCGGCGAGGCCGTTGGCGCCGATCGGGCCCAGGTTCGGCAGCTCGAAGGGCTGGCCGTAGTTCTCGCAGATGTAGCCGCGGGCGTCGGCGTCGAGCAGCTCGACGCGGAAGCGGACGCCGCGGGGGATGAGGGCCATGTCCCCCGGGCGGGCGGCGAGCAGGCCCAGCTCGGTGCGCAGGAGCAGTCCGCCGCGCTCGGGGACGATCAGCAGCTCGCCGTCGGAGTCGCTGAACACCCGGTCGGTCATGTCGGCGTTGGCGGCGTAGAGGTGGATGGCCATGCCGGCGCGCTGGGCGGCGTCGCCGTTGCCGCCGAGGGTCCACAGGCCGGAGAGGAAGTCGGTGCCGGGGGCCGGCTCGGGCAGCGGGTTCCAGCGGAGCCGGTTCGGGTCCGCCACGGACTCGGTGAAGGGCGCGGAACGCAGGGCCCCGTTGTCGATCCGGGTGAAGGGCGGGTGCGCGGCCGAGGGGCGGATCCGGTAGAGCCAGGAGCGGCGGTTGTGGGTGCGGGGCTCGGTGAAGGCGCTGCCGCTGAGCTGCTCGGCGTAGAGGCCGAGGGGGGCGCGCTGGGGCGAGTTCCGGCCGATCGGCAGTGCGCCGGGGACGGCCTCCGAGCTGTGCTCGTTGCCGAAGCCGGTGAGGTACTCCAGTGCCTCGGCCGTCTTCCTGGCCTGCTCGCTCATGTGCTGCTCCCGCTCCGTCGAAGGAATCCTATGGTCGACAGTAGGATTCCGCGGCTCGCACGTCAACGGCGGACCTGTCCTCGGCCCCGAGATCGACGGGAAAGGCCGGAAATGGGGGAGGGGTCGACGGGGCGTGGGCGGAAACGGCGATCGGAAACGGCGATCGGAAACGGCGATCGGAAACACGGTCGGGAACGCCGGGAGGGAACACGGATTCGGTCCAGGGGGATCCCAAAAGATGAACATTCCTCTACTCTCACGCGCATGTCGTGGACCCGCAGGTTCCCTGCCGTGCCGGCGGCGCTCCTCGCCGCCCTCCTCGCCCTCCTGTCCCTCCTCGTCGCCGCGCCCGCCGCCGGCGCGCACGAGGAGCGCCCGATCACCCTCCCGGACGGCTCCGGATCGGTACCCGAGTACCGCACGGCGGAGCCCGATCTGATCGTCTGCAAAATCGACCGGCCTGCCTTCGAGCGCCGGATATCCGCCTTCTCCGAAGAGCTCAGGCAGCGCAACCTCGCCCTGTACGAGCGGTGCGAGAAGAGCGGCTACCGACACCTGCAGGAGGCCGTCGACGCCGTCGACCGGCCCGGGATGAACATCGCGATCCTCCCCGGCCTGTACGAGGAGGAGCCCTCCCTCCCCGCACCGACGGGGGAGTGCGCCGCGCTGAAGGCCCCCCAGTCCTCGCTCGGGTACCAGATCCTGTCCTACGAGCAGCAGGTGCACTGCCGGCACAACCAGAACCTCGTCGCCATCCTCGGCAAGACGAACCTGCAGATCGAGGGCACGGGCGCGTCACGGCTCGACGTGGTCGTCGACGCCAAGTACCAGAAGCTGAACGCCATCCGCGCGGACAGGTCCAACGGCATCTACTTCCGCAACTTCACCGCCCAGCGCACCACCTTCAACTCGCTGTACGTGCTCGCGGGCGACGGCTTCGTCATCGACGACGTGCTGACCCGCTGGAACGACGAGTACGGCTTCCTGACCTTCGCAAGCGACCACGGGCTGTACAAGAACTGCGAGTCGTACGGGAACGGCGACTCCGGCATCTACCCGGGCAGCGCCTCGAACATCAACGACGGCCGCGGCTACGAGGTCCCCCGGTACTCCATCGAGATCACCGGCTGTCGCAGCCACCACAACATGGTCGGCTACTCCGGCACCGCGGGTGACTCGGTGTGGGTGCACGACAACGAGTTCGACCAGAACATGGGCGGCGCCTCGATGGACAGCGCCTTCCCCGGCCACCCCGGACTCCCGCAGAACCACGCCAAGTTCGAGCGGAACCTGATCCACGACAACAACCAGGACTACTACGGTCACGTCGCCGACGGCACCTGCGCCAAACCGCCGATCGAGCGCGGCTACGAGCGGGGCGTGGTCTGCCCGCAGATCTCCATGCCGCCGGGCACCGGCATCATCACCGCGGGCGGCAACTGGAACCTCTACGAGAACAACTGGGTGTACGGGCACCGGCGCGCGGGCTTCTTCCTCAGCGCGGTCCCCGCCTTCATCCGGGGTGAGGAGGCCTGGTCCAAGCAGACCGACACCTCCCACCACAACCGGTACGCCGGGAACGTCATGGGCAAGGACACGTCGGGCGCCGCCCGCCCCAACGGCATGGACGTGTGGTGGGACGGCCAGGGGCGTGCCAACTGCTGGCAGGCCGGACCCGACGGGGCCACCCCCGGAACGGTCCCGCAGTGCGGCGACCGCCGGGGCGAGGTCTCGGGGGCGTCCGCCCGGCTGGTCGGCGAACCGGTCAAGCTGGTCCAGCTCCTCGTCTGCGCGGACTACAACGTCCAGGCGCGCAAACTCCCGGCCGGCTGCGACTGGTACGGCGCGCGCGGGCTGGAGCGGGTGGAAACCCAGCTCGCGCTGGCCGTGGCCGCCGTGCTGCTGCTCGTCGGCGGCGTCCTGTGGTGGCGCCGCCTGCGCGGCTCCCGGCTGGGCACGGTCGCCACGCTGGCCGGGCTGGCCGGTCTGGTCCTGGACGTGGCGGGCTCCACCATGCCGCTGACCGCCACCTTCGTCCCGGCACTCGCTCTCCTCCTGCTCGGCCTGTGGTGGACGGGCGTCGGCCTGGTGCTGCGCGCCGACCGCCCCTGGTTGGCCCGCCTGACCCTGTTGCTGGCCGGGCTCACCCTGCTGGACGCCTTCGACAAGGCCGTCCTGATGATCCCCTGGACCCCCCTGAGCCCCGCCTGGGTACGGGCCCTGGTCGCCGTGATCTGGGTCCTGTGGGCGGTGGTGGCCTCGGCCCGCCCGGGCACCCCGGCCCGGCCGTCCGGCCCGGGCGGCGACCCCGCGGGCGACCGCGATCCGGTCCCCGCCGGCCCCGCCCCGGCGCTGAGCACGCCCGCCCCGGAACCCCCGGCGGCCCCGACGACCCCGGATCCCGCACCGTGACCCCCGCCCAGGCCGCCCCGACCACAGGAGGCCAGCCGTGACCGACCGGCCCGACCTGCCCGAGCACCGGCCCGAGCGCCGGCTCGACCTGCCCGAGCACCGGCCCGACCTGCCCGAGCACCGGCCCGACCTGCCCGAGCGCCGGCTCGACCTGCCCGAGCACCGGCCCGACCGGCCCGACGACGACAACCGGTGCGACGCCTGCGCCGCGCCGCCGCCCCGCGCGGTCCGCAAGCTCCGCCGAACCGCCCGCGCGGCGGCCCCGCTCGCCCTCGCCCTGCTCCTCGCGGGCGGCGCGGCGACGGGCTGCGGCGGGCGGGCCACCACCCACCACAAACCCGGCACCAGCCACGAGCAGGCATCCGGCAGCGTGGGCACCCTGCTCACCACCACCGACGCCGGCGGCCACCGCCTCCGCGAGGTCCCGGCCGAGGGCGCGCCGGAGGTCCAGCTGACCGTCCGCCCGGACTCGGAGGACGGCTGGAACCTCCAACTGGCGGTGAAGAACTACCGCTTCACCCCCGACAGCACCGGCGGCGCCGCCCTCCCGGGCGCGGGCCACGCTCACCTGGAGCTCGACGGCCGCAAGCTGGCCCGCCTGTACGGCCCCTGGTTCCACCTGCCCGCGGCGCAGGTCCCCGAGGGCGCGCACACCCTGACCGTCCGCCTCTACGCCGACGACCACACCGCCTGGGCGGTCGCGGGCAAGCCGGTCGAGGGCACGGCCCAGCTCACCGCCACCGCCACCGCCCCGGGCCAGGCGGGCGGACACAGCCACGGGGACACCCCGCCGAGCCAGACCCCGCCGCCGGAGCAGGCAGACCGCACGGTCACCATCACCGTCCGGGACGGCAAGGTCAGCCCGGCTCCCGCCCGCACCGAGCTGCGGCGCGGAGAGCGCGTGGCCCTGCGCGTCACGAGCGACCGCGCGGACACCCTGCACGTCCACGGCTACGACAAGGAACTCGCCCTGCCGGCAGGCCAGGAGGCCACCCTGACCCTGACGGCCGACCGCACGGGTCTCTTCGAGGTCGAGACCCACACATCCGGCCTCGTCCTGACCCAACTCCTCGTCCGATGACCCCACCCCACCCCGACCCCACCCCTGCGCCCGGATCCGAACCCGGGGCGGAGTCCGGACCCCGGCCGCCCGGACCGCGGGCCGGACGAACGGCGGAACGGTCACCAGCGCCGCCCGCACCTCGGGCCACCGGGCGGCCGGGCCCTGCCGCCTTCGGGACGTCGCCCCGGGTGGGCCGATGGTGAGCCAGCCCGGGCCGGGCCTCGCCCCGGGCGCGGGTGAGGGGGGCCACGGCCAGGGCGTGGTCCTTCACCCGGCCGATCCGCTCACCTCGCTCGCGCACGGGATCGGGTCCCAGCACGATCTACCGATCTCTCCCTTCTACGCCTTCGCCGGTGCCTTCGCCGCGCTGTTCGTCTCCTTCCTCGCCCTCGGCCTGCTCTGGTCCACCTCCCGCTTCCGCGGAGAGCACTCGGGCCTCGCCCTGCCCGTCGCCCTCCAGCGGGCGGCCGACGCGCCCACCACCCGAACCGCCCTGCGCGCACTGGGGCTCGCCGCCACCGCGGCCGTCCTGCTCCACCTCCTCCTCGGTCCCGACGACCCCGCGCACAACCCCGCCCCCGGCGCCGTCTACGTCATCCTCTGGGTCGGACTCGTGCCCGCCTCCCTCCTCCTCGGCCCCGTCTGGCGCCTGCTCAACCCGCTCCGCACCGTGCACCGCCTGCTCTCCCGGGCCCTGCGCCGCGGCGGCCCCGACCGCCCCCTCCCCGCCCGGCTCGGCCAATGGCCCGCCGCCGCCGGACTGTTCGGCTTCACCTGGCTCGAACTCGTCGCTCCTGATCCCGCATCCACCACCACCCTCCTCATCGCCCTCACCACCTACGCCACCGCCCAACTGCTGCTCGCCGCCCGCTTCGGCGAGCATTGGTTCGACGACGGCGACGCCTTCGAGACGTACTCCACCCTCTTGGCCCGGCTCTCCCCCCTCGGCCGTCGCAGCGACGGCCGCCTCGTTCTCCGTAACCCCTTCCACGGACTCGACGCGACACCCGAGCGGCCCGGACTCGTCGCCACCGTCTGCGTCCTGCTCGGCTCCACCGCCTACGACGGCTTCTCCGACAACCCCTCGTGGATCGACGCCATTCAGACCTCCCCCCTCGGCCGCATCCCCACGGCCACACTCGGACTGCTCGGTTCCATCGCCCTCGTCGCCACCCTCTACTGCCTCTGCGCCGCGGCCACCCGCCTCGTCAGTGGCCCGCACCCCGGCCCGCTGACCGCCTTCGCGCACTCACTCGTACCGATCGCGCTCGGCTATCTCATCGCTCACTACTTCTCCCTCCTGGTAGTCGAAGGACCACGCACAGTGAGCATGGCACTCGCCACTGACAACGCCCCCGAACCCGTGCCACCCCTGGGTCCCGGCGGCCTCGCCGCCCTCCAGGTCATCGCCGTCGTCACCGGTCACGTGCTCGGCGTCGTCGCGGCCCACGACCGGTCCGTGCGCCTCTTCCCGCCCGCGAAAGCGGTGGCCGGGCAACTCCCGCTGCTGGCGCTGATGATCACTTACACCGTCGGAGGGCTCAGTCTTCTGCTGAACTGAGGCCCCCACCGAACCGAGAAGCGAGGAGCGGCATGATGGACCCCGTGCCTCCCGCCCACTCCCTGCGCCGAACGCCGATCCAGCAGCGCAGCGCCGACCGGCTCGCCCGGATCCTCGACGCCTGCGCCGAACTGCTGGACGAGACCGGGTACGAGAACCTCAGCACCCGTGCCGTGGCCCTGCGCGCCGGCGTGCCGATCGGTTCCGTCTACCGCTTCTTCGGCAACAAGCGAGCCATGGCCATCGCCCTCGCCCACCGCAACCTCGACCGCTACGTCGACGGCATCGCGGAACGACTCACCGACCTCCCGGCCACGCACTGGCGGCCGGTCGTGGACGCGGTGCTGGACGAGTACCTGGCCATGAAGCGCAGCGTTCCCGGCTTCGCGCTCGTCGACTTCGGTGTGCCCGCGCCGCCGACCGAGGGGCCGGAGGCGGACCCCAACCACCAGGTCGCCGCCCGGCTGACGGAACTGCTCTCCGCGCACCTCGCCCTGACCCCCGACGCCACCTTGGAACGGGCCGTCCTCGTCGCGGTCGAGGCCACCGACGCGCTGATACAGCTCGCCTTCCGGGCCGACCCGGCCGGAGACCCCGGGATCGTCGCCGAGACCCGCGCGATGATGCACGCGTACCTGGCCCGCGTGCTGGACTGACGCCCCTGACGGTTCCGCCGCCGTCTCCGTCCCCGGCCGACCGATCCGTCCCGCACACCCCTCCCCTCCATCCGTACCGGTCGGTATGCTCGACGTATTCCGCGTGCCCGCGCCCGTGCAGCAGACCGCCGCCCCTGGAGGGCCCATGTCCCGCACCGCCCTGCGTATCTGCCCCCTCTGCGAAGCCACGTGCGGCCTCACCCTCACCCTTGGGGACGGCGTGGTCACCGGAGCCCGCGGTGACCGCGAGGACGTCTTCAGCCGCGGATTCATCTGCCCCAAGGGAGCCGCGTTCGGAGCGCTCGACTCCGACCCCGACCGGTTGCGGGGCCCCCTCGTCCGCCGCGACGGCCGATTGCGGGAGGCCACGTGGGAGGAGGCCTTCGACGCCATCGCGGCTGCCGTACCCGCCCAGGTCCAGGAGTACGGGCCCCAGTCGGTCGGCGTCGTCCTCGGCAACCCGAACGTCCACACCATGGCCGGCGCCCTCTACCCGCCGCTGCTCCTCAAGAGCCTCGGCACCCGCAACCTCTTCACCGCCAGCACCCTCGACCAGATGCCGAAGCACGTGTCCAGCGGACTGCTCTTCGGCGACCCCTTCGCCATCCCGGTCCCCGACCTCGACCGGACCGACTTCCTGCTGCTCCTGGGCGCGAACCCGGTCGAGTCCAACGGCTCCCTGTGCACCGCCCCCGACTTCCCGGGCCGGCTCAAGGCCCTGCGCGCCCGCGGCGGCACCCTGGTCGTCGTCGACCCGCGCCGTACGCGCACGGCCGCGCTCGCCGACCGCCACCTCGCGCCGCGCCCCGGCACTGACGCGCTGCTGCTCGCCGCCCTCGCGCACACCCTGATCGAGGAGAAGCTCGCCGACCCCGGCGCGCTGGAGGAACACTGCGACGGCATCGGGGAACTCGGCGCCGCACTCGGGAGTTTCACTCCTGAGGCCGTCGCACCCGCATGCGACCTTCCCGCTGCCGAGATCCGCACCCTGGCCCGCGAACTCGCGGCCGCACCCACCGCCGCCGTCTACGCCCGGATCGGCAGCTGCACCGTCGAGTTCGGCACGCTCGCGAGCTGGCTCGTCGACGTACTGAACGTCCTCACCGGCAACCTCGACCGGCCGGGCGGAGCACTCTTCCCGCTCTCCGCCACGGCTCCCGCGGCGCGCCCCGCGGGCCCGGGCAAGGGGTTCACGCTCGGCCGCTGGTCGAGTCGGGTCGCCGGCCACCCGGAGGTCAAGGGCGAGCTGCCGATGGCCGCGCTCGCCGAGGAGATCGAGACCCGGGGCGACGGGCGGATCCGGATCCTGCTGGCCATCGCCGCCAACCCGGTCCTGTCCGCACCCGACGGCGACCGGCTGGACCGGGCGCTGGCCGGGCTGGACTTCATGGTCTCGGTCGACCCCTACCTGAACGAGACCTCACGCCACGCCCACGTCGTCCTGCCACCGCCGCCGCCCTCGCAGAGCGCGCACTTCGACTTCGCGTTCAACGGGTTCGCCGTACGCAACCAGGCCCGCTACTCGCCCGCCGCCCTCCCGTTGGCGGACGGGCTCATGGACGAGTGCGAGATCCACGCGCGCCTGATCCTCGCGGTCTCCGGGCTGCACGGAGCGCCGCCGGAGGCGGTCGACGAGCGCGTCATCGCCGACAGCCTGGCCCGCGCCGTCACCGATCCCCACTCACCGCTCCACGGCCGCGACCCGCAGGAGCCGGCCCGCCTGCTGGCCGGCGGCACCGGACCTGAGCGGCGCCTCGACCTGATGCTGCGCACGGGCCCGTACGACCTGACACTCGACGATCTACGGCAGGCGCCGCACGGCATCGACCTCGGTCCGCTGCAGCCGCGGCTTCCGGGCGTGCTGAAGACCCGCAGTGGCAGGATCGAGCTGCTCCCGGACCCGATCGCGGACGAACTCCCCAGGCTGCGCGCGGCGCTCGCCGACCGCCCCGCCGCCCTGGTGCTCGTGGGCCGCCGCCACCTGCGGTCCAACAACAGCTGGTTGCACAACGTTCCGGCCCTCACCGGAGGTTCCAACCGCTGCACCCTTCAGGTCCATCCGCAGGACGCGGATCGGCTCGGCCTCGTCGACGGAGGGCAGGCCAGGATCACCGCCGACGGCGGGAGCCTGGAGGTGCCCGTCGAGGTCACCGACGCCATCCGCAGTGGCGTGGTGAGCCTTCCGCACGGCTGGGGCCACGACCGGGCCGGCTCCCGACTGTCGGTGGCCGCCGCGGTACCCGGCGCGAACGTCAACCAGCTGCTCGACGGCACCCGCATGGACCGGCTGTCCGGCACGGCGGTGCTCAACGGCTTCCCCGTCGAGCTCACGCCCCTGCCCTGAGCTGGGGTTTTGCTCGTATTGCTCACGCGTGGACGTCTTGTTGGCGCAAGGAGGGGGCACCTACCTTCCCCACATGCTGACCTTCCTCGGCTTCGCCATGATCGCGACGTTCCTGGTCCTGATCATGATGAAGAAAATGTCGCCCATCGCGGCCCTCGTCCTCATCCCGGCGCTCTTCTGCGTGTTCGCAGGGAAGGGCGCACACCTCGGCGACTACGTCATCGACGGCGTCGGCAAGCTCGCGCCGACCGCCGCCATGCTGATGTTCGCCATCGTCTACTTCGGCGTGATGATCGATGTCGGCCTCTTCGACCCGATCGTCCGCGGCATCCTGCGCTTCTGCAAGGCGGACCCGATGCGCGTGGTGGTCGGTACCGCCGTCCTCGCCGCGATCGTCTCGCTCGACGGTGACGGATCGACCACCTTCATGATCACCGTCTCGGCCATGTACCCCCTCTACAAGCGGCTCGGCCTGAGCCTGGTGGTGATGACGGGCGTCGCGGCCACGGCCAACGGAGTCATGAACACCCTCCCCTGGGGCGGACCGACGGCCCGCGCCGCCACCGCCCTCAAGCTCGACGCCGCCGACATCTTCGTCCCGATGATTCCGGCGCTCGCGGTGGGCCTGCTCTTCGTGTTCGTCCTGGCGTACGTCCTCGGTGTGAAGGAACGCCGCCGGGTCGGCACGCTGGTGCTGCCCGGCCAGGTGGAGCGGGAGGTCGCCGAGGAGGAGCTGGTCCCGGCCGCCCCCGGTGCGTCCGGCGCCTCTGTCCCTGTCCCTGTCCCCACCTCCACCTCTGCCTCTGCCTCCGGTGAAGGCGGCGCCGGTTCCGCCGCGGGCCCCGCCTCCGCCGCCGCTTCGGCCTCCGCCGCGCACGGGGGCGGTGACGCCGCCACCCCCGAGGACGGCTTCCAGGGCCTGGACCCGCACCGGCCCACCCTGCGCCCCCGCCTGTACTGGTTCAACGCAGGCCTCACCGTCGCCCTCCTCACCGCGATGATCATGGAGCTGCTGCCCATCCCGGTGCTGTTCCTGCTGGGCGCCGCCCTCGCCCTCACCGTCAACTTCCCGCACATGCCCGACCAGAAGGCGCGGATCGCCGCCCACGCCGACAACGTCCTGAACGTCGCGGGCATGGTCTTCGCCGCCGCCGTCTTCACCGGGGTCCTCACCGGCACCGGCATGGTCAAGCACATGGCCGACTGGCTCGTCGGTGCCATCCCCGAGGGCATGGGCCCGCACATGGCCCTGGTCACCGGACTGCTCAGCCTGCCGCTCACCTATTTCATGTCGAACGACGGCTTCTACTTCGGCGTCCTGCCCGTCCTGGCCGAGGCCGGCGCCGCCCACGGAGTCTCCCCGCTCGAGATCGCCCGCGCCTCTCTCGTCGGCCAGGCACTGCACATGTCGAGCCCGCTGGTTCCGGCCGTGTACGTCCTCGTCGGCATGGCCAAGGTGGAGTTCGGCGACCACACCCGATTCACCGTGAAATGGGCGGCCCTGACCTCCCTCGTGGTCCTCGCGGCAGGGATGCTTTTCGGCATCATCTGACATCCGGCGCCCTCTGGCCGGCAAAAACTACCGACGCTAGTTTGTAGGGTGTTCGCCAGGTCGGATCTACGCGCTCGTGCGTGCTCGGGAGGAATGCCATGAAGGCCCACGACGGGATGTACATCGACGGCGCGTGGCGGCCCGCCGTCGGCAGCGATCTGATCGAGGTCGTGAACCCGGCCGACGGCCAGGTCATCGCCCAGGTCCCGGCCGGCACCGAGGAGGATGTGGACGCGGCCGTACGCGCGGCCCGTGCGGCCCTCCCCGGCTGGGCGGCCACCGCCCCGGCCGAGCGGGCCGCCCTGATCGGGGCGCTCCGCGACGCACTGCTGGCCCGCACCGGCGAGCTGACCGAGACGATCACCGCCGAGCTCGGGTCCCCGCTCGGCTTCTCCAAGGCGGTCCACGTCGGAGCGCCGATCGCCGTGGCCTCCTCCTACGCCGAACTCGCCTCCTCGTACGCCTTCGAGGAGCGGGTCGGGAACTCCACCGTGCTGCTGGAGCCGATCGGGGTGGTGGCGGCCATCACGCCTTGGAACTATCCGCTGCACCAGGTCGTTGCAAAGGTGGCGCCCGCTCTCGCCGCCGGCTGCACCCTCGTCCTCAAGCCGGCCGAGGACACCCCGCTGACCGCACAGCTCTTCGCCGAAGCCGTGCACGAGGCGGGCATCCCGGCCGGAGTCTTCAACCTGGTGACCGGTACCGGTCCGGTCGCCGGCCAGGCCCTGGCCGCGCACGAGGGAGTCGACCTCGTCTCCTTCACCGGCTCGACCGCGGTCGGCAAGCAGATCGGCGCGACCGCCGGCGCCGCCGTCAAGCGGGTCGCGCTCGAACTGGGTGGCAAATCGGCCAATGTCATCCTGCCCGGGGCCGACCTGGTCAAGGCCGTCGCGGCAGGCGTCGGGCACGTCATGAACAACAGCGGCCAGAGCTGCAACGCGCTCACCCGGATGCTCGTCCACCGGGACCACTACGAGGAGGCCGTTTCGCTCGCGGCCGCCGCCGTCGCCGACTATCCCACCGGCGACCCCCGCGAGGCCGGCGTCCGCGTCGGCCCGGTCGTCAACGCCAAGCAGCACGAGCGCGTCCGCGGTTTCATCACCAAGGGCGTGGAGGAAGGCGCGCGCCTCGTCGCCGGCGGGCCCGACGCGCCGCTGGAGCAGGGGTACTTCGTGGCGCCGACGGTGTTCGCCGACGTCACCCCCGACATGACGATCGCCCAGGAGGAGATCTTCGGCCCGGTGTTGTCGATCCTGCGCTACGAGGACGAGGAGGAGGCCCTCCGCATCGCCAACGGCACCGTCTACGGCCTGGGCGGCGCCGTCTGGGCCGCCGACGAGGCGACGGCCGTGGCCTTCGCGCGCCGTATGGACACCGGGCAGGTGGACATCAACGGCGGCCGCTTCAACGTGCTCGCGCCCTTCGGCGGCTACAAGCAGTCGGGCGTCGGCCGTGAGCTGGGCGCGCACGGCCTGGCGGAGTACCTCCAGACCAAGTCCCTGCAGTTCTGATCCCCTGACCGTCCCTGCCCGACGGTCCTCCGGACCGGCAGGACCCGCCCGACCTGCCGCCCCAGCCGTACGCGCCTACGCCCCGTACGCGCCGTAGCCACGGCACCCGCCCCGCACCGGAAAGACGAGATGACGACCATGGTCCGCGCCGCAGTCCTGCCCGCCGTCGGAGCCCCGCTGGAGATACGGGACATCGTGCTGCCGGATCCCGGCCCCGGGCAGGTCCGGGTGCGGCTCGCCGCAGCCGGGGTGTGTCACTCCGACCTCTCCCTCACCAACGGCACCATGCGGATCCCCGTGCCCGCCGTCCTCGGCCACGAGGGCGCGGGCACGGTCCTCGCGGTCGGGGAGGGCGTCACCCACGTCGCCCCCGGTGACGGCGTGGTCCTCAACTGGGCTCCGTCCTGCGGGGAGTGCCACCACTGCACCATCGGCGAGGTCTGGCTCTGTGCCACCGCGCTCACCGGGGTCGGGGCCGTCCACGCGCACGACGCGCAGGGCACCGCACTGCACCCCGGGCTGAACGTGGCCGCCTTCGCCGAGGAGACCGTCGTCGCGGCCAACTGCGTCCTGCCGGCCCCGGCCGGGATCCCGCTCGCCGAGGCGGCCCTGCTCGGCTGCGCCGTCCTCACCGGCTACGGGGCGGTCCACCACAGCGCCCAGGTCCGTCCGGGCGAGTCGGTGGCCGTCTTCGGAGTCGGCGGGGTCGGCCTGGTCGCCCTCCAGGCCGCCCGGATCGCCCAGGCGGGCCCGGTCATCGCCGTCGACGTGTCCCCGGCCAAGGAGGAACTGGCCCGGGCGGCCGGGGCCACCGAGTTCGTCCTCGCCTCCGACACCACCGCCAAGCAGATCCGCGCGCTGACCGGCGGGCAGGGCGTCGACGTCGCCGTCGAGTGCGTCGGCCGGGCCGAGACCATCCGGGGCGCCTGGGAGTCGACCCGGCGCGGCGGCCGCACCACGGTCGTCGGCATCGGTGGCAAGGAGCAGAAGGTCACCTTCCACTCCATGGAGATCTTCCACTTCGCCCGCACCCTCACCGGCTGCGTCTACGGCAACAGCGACCCGGCCCGCGACCTCCCGGTGATCGCCGAGCACGTCCGCGCGGGCCGCCTCGACCTCGGATCCCTGGTCACCGACCGCATCACCCTCGACGGCATTCCGGCCGCCTTCGACGCGATGCTCGCCGGCAAGGGCGGCCGCTCGCTGGTCGTCTTCCAGCCGTAGGACACCGCGCGGCGGCTCACCGCGCGCTCACCGCCGGCTCACCGGAGGACCGTTCAGGAGGCGGGCAGCGCCTCGTACTGGAGGGCCAGTCCGTCGAGCAGCGCCGCCAGGCCCGTCTCGAAGGCGCCCTCGTCCACCTCGCGCCCGCGCTCCGCCAGCAGGTGGGCCTGGCCGAGGTGCGGGTAGTCCGCCGGGTCGTACGCCGCGCGGTCGTCCACGAAGCCCCCGGCGAAGGAGGCGACCGCCGAGCCCAGGATGAAGTACCGCATCAGCGCGCCGATCCGGGTCGCGTGCGCCGCCGGCCAGCCGGCCGCCGTCATCGCCCCGAACACCGCGTCCGCCAGCCGCAGCCCGGCCGGTCGACGGCCCGGCCCGCGCGCCAGGACCGGCACGATGTTGGGATGGTCCGCCAGCGCGTCCCGGTACGAGTGCGCCCACGCGTGCAGGGCCGCCCGCCAGTCCTGGTCGCCGTCGAACATCGACAGGTCCACCCGCGCGCTCACCGCGTCCGCCACCGCGTCCAGGATCTCGTCCTTGGTACGGAAGTGGTTGTAGAGCGAGGGCCCACTGACCCCGAGCGCGGCGGCCAGCCGGCGCGTCGACACCGCCTCCAGCCCCTCCGCGTCCACCAGGGCGCCGGCCGTCTCGATGATGCGGTCCCGGCTGAGGAGGGGCTTGCGCGGTCTGGCCATGCGCCACATAGTAGGGCCTGCCCGCCATAAACTACCGGTGCTAGTTAAAGGCGCCGATCCCGCCCCGGAGGTGCCCGGTGAATCTGGAGCTGAGCGAGGAGCAGACCGCTGTCCGCAGGCTCGCCCGCGAGTTCACCGAACGCGAGGTCGTCCCGTACGCCGCCGAGTGGGACCGAGCCGAGAGCGTGGACCGGGCCATCGTGAAGAAGCTGGGCGCGCTCGGCTTCCTCGGCCTGACCGTCCCCGAGGAGTACGGCGGCTCCGGCGGCGACCACCTCGCCTACGTCCTGGTCACCGAGGAGCTCGGACGCGGCGACTCGGCCGTGCGCGGGATCGTCTCCGTCTCTCTCGGCCTGGTCGCCAAGACCATCGCCGCCTGGGGCACCGAGGACCAGAAGCGCGCCTGGCTGCCCCGCCTGTGCTCCGGCGACGCGCTCGGCTGCTTCGGGCTGACCGAGCCCGGCACCGGCTCCGACGCCGGCAACCTCACCACCCGCGCCGTGCGCGACGGGGACGCGTACGTCCTGGACGGCAGCAAGATGTTCATCACCAACGGCACCTGGGCCGACGTGGTGCTGCTCTTCGCCCGCACCGGTGACGAGCCCGGCCACCGCGGGGTCTCCGCCTTCCTCGTCCCCACCGACACCCCGGGCCTGACCCGCCGCGAGATCCACGGCAAACTCGGCCTGCGCGGTCAGGCCACCGCCGAGCTCGTCCTCGACGGCGTCCGCGTGCCCGCCTCCGCCATGCTCGGCCCCGAGGGCAAGGGCTTCTCGGTCGCCATGTCCGCCCTCGCCAAGGGCCGGATGTCCGTCGCCGCCGGCTGCGTCGGCATCGCGCAGGCGGCCCTGGACGCGGCCGTCTCGTACGCCGCCCAGCGCGAGCAGTTCGGCCGGCCGATAGCCCACCACCAGCTGGTCCAGGAGCTCATCGCCGACATCTCGGTCGACGTGGACGCGGCCCGGCTGCTGACCTGGCGGGTCGCCGACCTCATCGACCGCGGGCAGCCCTTCGCCACCGAGTCCTCCACCGCCAAGCTCTTCGCCTCCGAGGCCGCCGTGCGCGCCGCGAGCAACGCTCTGCAGGTGCACGGCGGGTACGGCTACATCGACGAGTACCCGGCCGGCAAACTGCTGCGCGACGCCCGCGTGATGACCCTGTACGAGGGCACCAGCCAGATCCAGAAACTGCTCATCGGCCGTGCCCGCACCGGGGTTTCCGCCTTCTGAGGCGGGTCCTGTGTCCTTCCGAGGCCGCCGGAGGCCGTCCGAGGCCGTCCGAGGCGCGGGCCGTCCGCGGGCGACTGAGTACCGGCATGAGTACGCGTGCGGATGTGCGCGCCCTCGGTCCGCCCGATCCTCGAACCATGAACGAGACACCGGTCAAGCAGCAGAGCACGGGGGCGTACTACGGCCAGGCCGTCGCCTCCTTCGGTATCGCCATCGGCGCCGTGGCCGTGGGGATCTACAACCTGGAGACGAACGGCTGGGTCCGGGCCTTCCTCGGCATCGCCGTCCTCTACCTCACCACCTCGGCCTTCACCCTCGCCAAGGTGATCCGCGACCGCCAGGAGGTCACGCAGATCGTCAGCCGGGTGGATCAGGCCAGGATGGAGAAGATGATGGCCGAGTACGACCCCTTCGCGCCGAAGTAGTCGCACGCCGGGCCCGGCCGCCGGCCCGACATCGCTAAGCGCTTGCTCACCCTCCGGTAAGGTGGTCACTTCCACACGGTGAAGGGTGAGTGAGCGATGGGCAGCGCGGAGGATACGGTCGACGGCTACCGGCCGTGGTCCGAGGTCACCCCCGACGCCGCGCGGCGGCTGCTCGTCGCCGCCGTCGACGCCTTCGCCGAGCGCGGGTACCACGCCACCACCACGCGTGACATCGCGGGCCGTGCCGGTATGAGCCCGGCCGCGCTCTACATCCACTACAAGACCAAGGAAGAGCTGCTCCAGCGGATCAGCCGGATCGGTCACGACAAGGCGCTGGAGATCCTGACCACCGCCGCCGACGGCCCCGGCAGCGCCGCCGACCGGCTCGACGCCGCCGTACGGTCCTTCGTGCGCTGGCACGCGGCGCACCACACCACCGCGCGCGTGGTCCAGTACGAGCTCGACGCTCTCGCGCCGGAGCACCGCTCCGAGATCGTGGACCTGCGCCGGCAGAGCGACGCGGCCGTGCGCCGCATCATCGCCGACGGGGTGGCCGCGGGGGAGTTCGACGTCCCCGACGTGCCGGGCACCACGCTCGCCGTGCTGTCGCTGTGCATCGACGTGGCCCGCTGGTTCAACGCGGCCGGGCAGCGCACGCCCGACGAGGTCGGCGGGCTCTACGCCGACCTCGTGCTCCGCATGGTGGCCGCCCGGCCGGGCCCGCAGAAGTAGCCCGGCCCCCAGCGGTGGCCCTCAGAAGTAGTAGCGCGACACCGACTCCGCCACGCACACCGGCTTCTCGCCGCCCTCGCGCTCGACCGTGACGGTGGCCGTGACCTGTACGCCGCCACCCGCCTCCGTGACCTCCGTGATCACGGCGGTGGCGCGGAGCAGCGAACCGACCGGCACCGGCGCGGGGAAACGGACCTTGTTCGTCCCGTAGTTGAGGCCCATCCGCATGCCCTCGACCCGCATGATCTGCGGCACCAGACTGGGCAGCAGGGACAGCGTCAGATAGCCGTGCGCGATGGTGGAACCGAAGGGTCCGCCCGCCGCGCGCTCCGGGTCCACGTGGATCCACTGGTGATCGCCGGTGGCGTCCGCGAAGAGGTCGATCCGCTTCTGGTCCACCTCCAGCCACGCGCTGGGCCCGAGCGGTTCGCCGATCCCGGCGTGCAGCTCCTCGGCGGACGTGAAGACCCTCGGCTCGGCCATGCCCTGTTCCTGTCTCTCGCGGACGACTGACGGACGAACGAATAAGCGCTTGCTCAGCATGCTGGGGGGCGTATGTGTATGTCAACGGACCTCCGACTACGCTCGGCCGGGTGCCGCAGATTCCCGAGAAAATCCACGAACTCACCGTCGGCCAGCTGTCCGCCCGCAGCGGCGCGGCCGTCTCCGCGCTCCACTTCTACGAGGCCAAGGGCCTGATCAGCAGCCGCCGCACCTCCGGCAACCAGCGCCGCTTCACGCGTGACGCGCTGCGCCGGGTGGCCTTCGTACGCGCCGCACAGCGCGTGGGTATCCCGTTGGCCAGCATTCGCGAGGCGCTGGCGCAGCTCCCCGAGGAGCGCACCCCCAACCGCGAGGACTGGGCCCGCCTCTCCGAGGCCTGGCGCGCCGAACTCGACGAACGCATCACCCGCCTCGGCCGGCTCCGCGATCACCTGACGGACTGCATCGGCTGCGGCTGCCTGTCGATGGAGACCTGCGCGCTGTCCAACCCGGACGACGCCTTCGGCGAGCGGCTCACCGGCTCGCGGCTGTAGCCACCGCCCGCGCCACCATGTCCCGGGCCGCCGCCACCAGTTCGGCGTTCGACCGCGCCGGACGCCCGTCGGGCAGGTGCGTCACATCGCCTACGCCGGTCCGTACGCCGGTGCCGCACCGCGCGGCCAGCCGCAGCACCGGCCAGGCGGCCGCGTCCCGCCCGTACAGCAGCACTGGTACGGGCGGCAGCGCCCGCAGCCCCGCCACCAGGGCCGGATCGGCCGCGGCCGGCTCGGCCGAGAGCCGCACCCGCCCGGGCTCGCGCACCGGCCAGGCCAGGAACCGGGCCAGCGGCTCCGGCCCGGCCGCCCCGCCCAGCGGTACCACCGCGTCCACCGCGACCCCCCGCGCCAGCAGGGCCTGCGCCAGCTCCGCGGCCCCCGGCTGCCCGAAGTGCACTGCGGCCCGGTCCGGCAGCACCCTCCACGAGGCCACCCGCGCCCGCCGCCCCGCGGGATCGGGCTCCGCCGCG
This sequence comes from Streptomyces sp. BF23-19, assembly GCF_041106355.1. Classification (NCBI taxonomy): domain Bacteria; kingdom Bacillati; phylum Actinomycetota; class Actinomycetes; order Kitasatosporales; family Streptomycetaceae; genus Streptomyces; species Streptomyces sp. BF23-19. Next base: position 29,363 of record NZ_JBGBPT010000096.1, read on the forward strand.
ATCGACACCGGTACCGACAGCGCTGCGCCGACCCCTGCGCGCCGCAGCACCTCCAGCACCGGCCCGACCACCCGCGGGGAGAGGCTCTCCCGCCCGCACGGCGTCCGCGGATGCACCAGCACCTCCCCGGCCCCGGCGGCGACGGCCGCGAGCGCCGACTCCGCCAGCGCCTCCGGCGACAGCGGCACGGCCGGGCCGTCCGCGGCACTCCGCGAGCCGTTCAACGACACGCACAACGACACCGGCGACGACACCGGCAACGACACGGACAGCGGCCCCGGCACCTTCACGCGGCTCCCGCCGCCGGGGTGTCCAGCAGCATCGGGGTGTCCACCAGGGCCGGTCTGGGCACCATGATCCCGCAGCCCGCGCACACCGGCCCGTCCCAGGCCGGCGCACCCGCCCAGGGGCCGACCGGAGCCACCTCAGGCCAGTGCAGTTCGGTGTCCCCGCACACCGGGCACACCGTCCCCGGCGCCGACTCCAGCGCCCGCACCAGCCGCCGTAGCACCTCGCCCAGCGCCCCCTCCGGCCGAACCCCCGGATCCGCGCACCGCACCACCGCGTCCCCGCTCCCGCCCCAGGCCCACTCCGGCCGGCGCAGCCCGTGGTGCTTCTCCCGCCGCCGGCGTTCCGCGAACTGGCGCTCGTACTCCAGCCAGACCGCCCGCGCGTCCTCCAGCTCCTCCAGCGCGGCGACCAGCCGCAGCGGATCGGCCCCCCGGTCCTCCGGGGCGATCCCGTGCCGGTCGCACAGGTGCCACCACGTGGCCCGGTGCCCGTAGGGCGCGAACCGCTCCAGGCAGCGGCGCAGGGAATGGCGCCGCAAGGCCCGGTCATTGCGCGCGTCGCGCACCTGGTAGGCCAGACTCCGGAAACCCGCCATCACACCATCACCTCCGCCGATGTGCCCAACATGCCCGGTCGGAGGCGGGCGCATGCGGGGGCGGTCGAGGCGTGCGGGTGGCACATGGCCAGAAGTCAGCGCCCCATGCGCCCCGCGTCCACCACCAGCCGGGCAAGCTCCTCGTGGCAGATGTCGCTGTGCGCCCCCGACGGGGCACCGCCGCGCCGCACCACGGAGCCCGCGTCCACACTGACGCAACCGGTCGTGGGGACCCCCTCGCGCAGGGCCGTGTCGAGGGTCAGCCGGGGCGCGCCCGGAACCGCCTGGACCCCGTCGTGCCCGATGGCGCCCCAGCGCTCGTCGAAACCCAACAGTCCGGCCGAATCCCCTGCCATCCGGGAGGCCAGCGGGTAGAAGATCTTGAGGGCGGAGTCGTAGGGGGAGTGGCAGGCGACCACCGGCCCGTCGACCCGGCGCTGGAGGCCGCGCAGGGCGCCGCCGGTGCCCTTGTCGTGCGGCAGTCGGTCGGCGAACGCGTAGTGGGAGAAGGCCCCTTGGAGCAGGGTCACGGATTTCACGTAGCGGGCCCGGTCCGGCACCGCGCGCAGGGAGAAGGAGACGACGCGCGCTCCGAAGCTGTGTCCGATCAGATGGAACCGCAGCGCCGGGCGCGCGGCCGCCAACTGGGCCAGTACGGGGCCGAGGCCGCGCTCGCCGACCACGCCCGCCCGCTTCTTCATCTTGTAGTACGCGGCCTGTCGTAGCAGTTCTTTGGCGCCGTCCCACAGGCCGCGCAGCCCGCCGCCGACCGTGAGACCCGGACCCGCGGGGCCCGCCGCGGCCGCCGGCGGTGTCGTACCGGGCGCGCCCGTACCCGGCGCGCCCGCCCTGGCCAGGGCGACGGTAAGGGCCCGGCACACTTCCAGCACATCGTCCGTGAAGATCGCGGGTACCGACGGCGCGACCAGCGCGGGGACCGCGTCCACGCCCGCCAACTCGCGTACCAGGGCGCCGAATTCGATGAACGCGGCCGCCGAGTCCGGCCGCTCCGCCAGCAGTTCCGCCACCCGGTCCAGCTCCGCCCGCCGCTCCGGCCAGAACTCCCCGAGCGCCCGGCGGGTGAGCGGGTCCAGCGCGCCGCCGAGGTCCGGTTCCGCGAGGGCGCCGAGGGTGTCGAAGTCCGGTATCGGCTCGTCGGAGAACCGCATCGCGGGCCATACGACACCCACGTAGCCCAGACGCACCCCCGACCCCACCAGCCCCTCGAAGGGTGCGAAGAACCGGTCGTAGAGGCGCGTCGCCGTCGACCGGTCGCTGTTCCAGCCGTGGGCGAAGACCAGCAGGTCGGTCGCCTCCATGCGGGACACCGCGCCCTGCGTGACCCGGTCGACGTCCCCTTCGGAGTCGAAGGTCAGCTCCGCGTACGGCCGGACCCCGACCCCTACCCCGGTCCCGACCCCGAATCCGAATCCGCCATCGACGTTCGCCATGACGCCCCCCTTCACGCCGTGCCTCCGGTGCAGTCAGCATCCTGCTGCGGCGCCCGCCCGGCCAGCCCCCCGACGCGGTCGGATCACGGATACAGCAGGTACTCCTCGCGCACCGCCCCGAAACGCGCCAGCCCGGCCGCCCAGTCGCCCGCGACCTCGTCCACGTCCGCCCCCGCGTCCACCAGCGTCCGCACCCGGTCCGAGCCGGTCAGCCGGTCGATCCAGTGGTCCGCGCGCCAGCCGAAGCCGCTCCACACCCGGCGCGCCGTGATCAACAGTCCGATCCCGGCCCGTACCGGGTCGAAGGCCTCCCGGTCGTGCACGAGCAGCCGGACCCCGCCGCACACCTTCCCCACGTGCTTGGAGAAGGTCGGAGTGAAGTACGCCTCCCGGAACCACACCCCCGCCAGCCCGAGCCCGTTCGCCGCCTCCGCCCACCGCCGGTCGATCCCCTCCGCGCCGATCACCTCGAAGGGGGTGGTCGTCCCGCGCCCCTCGGAGAGGTTCGTCCCCTCGAACAGGCAGGTACCGGCGTACGCGAGGGCCGTGTCCGGGGTCGGCATGTTCGGGCTCGGCGGCACCCAGGGCAGCCCGGTCTCCCCGAAGAACGACTCCCGGCGCCACCCGGACATCGCCACCGTCCGCAGCTCGACCGGTCGGTCCGTCAGGAACTCGCCGTTGAAGAGCCGGGCCAGTTCGGCCGCCGTCATCCCGTGCGCCAGCGCGATCGGCTCCCGGCCGACGAAGCTCGCGTACGGCCGCTCCAGCACGGGCCCCGCGGCCCGCCGGCCGCCCACCGGATTGGGCCGGTCCAGCACCACCACCGCCTTGCCGGCGAGCGCGGCCGCGCGCATGCAGTCGTAGAGGGTCCAGATGTAGGTGTAGAAGCGCGCCCCGACGTCCTGGATGTCGAAGACGACGGTGTCGATCCCGGCCGTCGTGAACACGTCCGCGAGCTTCTGCCCGCTCTTGCCGTACGTGTCGTACACCGGCAGCCCGGTCGCCGGGTCCCGGGAGGCCCCCTCCGAGTCACCGGCCTGCGCGGTCCCGCGGAAGCCGTGCTCGGGCCCGAACACCGCCACCAGGTCGACGCGTTCGTCCGCGTGCAGCACGTCGACCAAGTGCCGGGCGTCGGCGGTGATCCCGGTGGGGTTGGTGACCACGCCGACCTTCTGTCCGGCCAGTACGGCGTACCCGTCCGCGGCGAGCCGCTCGAACCCGGTACGCACCCGGCCGCCCGCCGCGGTGGCTCCGCCCGCCCCGCCCGCCCCGTTCGCCGCGGTGCCGCCGGCCGGCCGGGTCCCGCCCGCTCCGGCCGCTCCGCCCGCTCCCAGTGCGCCGGCCGATCCGATGGCCCCCGCCAGCCCCAGCACCCCGCGTCGCGACAGTGTCATGCGGCCACGCTAGGGGCCGCGCCCCTTTCCTCCTGACATACCGACCGGTTAGTCTGCCCGCCATCCGGCATCCGGCCGCACGAGAGGTGGACCCCGTGAGCGCGTACCAGGACCAGCGAGTCGTCGTCACCGGCGCGGGCGGCGGCATCGGCGCCGCCCTCGCCCACCGCTTCGCGGCCGAGGGCGCCACGGTGGTGGTCAACGACCTCGACCCGGCCAAGGCCGCCGCGGTGGCGGCCGCCATCGGGGCCCGCGCGATCCCGGTGCCGGGCGACGCCTCGGCGATCGTGGCCGAGGCCCGCGAGGCCCTCGGTGGGACGGTCGACGTCTACTGCGCCAACGCCGGACTCGCCTCGGGCGGCGACGCCTTCGCCGACGAGGCCGTCTGGGAAGCGGCGTGGGACACCAACGTCATGGCCCACGTCCGCGCCGCCAGACTGCTGCTGCCGGACTGGCTGGAGCGGGAGAGCGGCCGCTTCGTGTCCACCGTCTCGGCCGCCGGGCTCCTGACCATGATCGGAGCGGCCCCGTACAGTGTCACCAAGCACGGTGCGCTCGCCTTCGCCGAATGGCTCTCGCTGACCTACCGCCACCGCGGGGTCCAGGTCCACGCCATCTGCCCGCAAGGGGTGCGCACCGACATGCTGACCGCCGCGGGCTCGGCGGGCGAACTCGTCCTCGCGCCGACCGCGATCGAGCCGGAAGCGGTCGCGGACGCGCTGTTCCACGGCATGGAGAAAGGCCGGTTCTTGATCCTCCCGCACCGCGAGGTCGCCGATTTCTACGCCGCTCGCGCCACCGAGCCGGACCGCTGGTTGAGCGGCATGAACCACCTCCAGCGGAAATGGGAGAACCGGTGACCGCCTCCCGGTACGCAGCCAAGCCGTGGCTCGGGCTGCTCGCCGCGGCCCAGCGGGCGCCCGTCGTACCGCCGCCCACCGTGCTGCACGCCTTCCGCGAGGCCGTCGCCCGGGCCCCCGAGCGCACCGCCGTCGCCTACTTCGACGGGCGGATCGGCTACGCGGAGGCCGACGCGCTCTCCGACTCCGCCGCCGGCCACCTCGCGGCGCGCGGCGTCCGCCGCGGGGACCGGGTCGCGGTCATGCTGCAGAACACCCCGCACTTCGTGCTGGCCGTCCTCGCGGCATGGAAGGCCGGGGCCGTCGTCGTCCCGCTCAACCCCATGTACAAGTCCGGCGAGGTCGGGCACATCCTCCGCGACTCGGGGGCCGCCGCGCTGGTCTGCGACGGCGGCGCGTGGACCGCGTACCTGCGCGAGGCCGCGCGGGACAGCGCCGTGCGGACCGTGCTGACCTCCTCGGACCGTGACTTCCAGACACGCGACGACCCGCGCGTCTTCGGCCCGGCACCGGCACCGGCATCGGCAGCGGCAGCGGCAGCGGCGCCGGCCGCGGCCACGGAGTCCGCCCGCCCGTTCGTGCCCGCCCAGGCGGACGCGCCGGACCGGGAGTCCGCGGTCGGCCCGGGCGCCGGCGGTGCC